>NZ_JBBCBO010000010.1:0-206309 GCF_037203865.1 Variovorax sp. CCNWLW186
GCGAAATAAAGGAGGAGGCCGCAGGCCGGGGGACATTCGCGGAGAAAGGTACCCCGTCGGCGGGTGCGCCGCCCCGAACAGACAGCGCAAAAAAGGGCGCCTCTCGATCGAGGCGCCCTGAAGGAAAACTCAGCGCTCGATAGTCAGCGCCACACCCATGCCACCGCCGATACACAGCGACGCAATGCCCTTCTTGGCGTTCTGCCGCTGCATTTCGTGCAGCAGCGTCACAAGAATGCGGCAACCCGACGCGCCGATGGGGTGACCGATGGCAATGGCGCCGCCGTTCACGTTCACCTTGTTCACGTCCCAGCCCATTTCCTTGTTCACAGCGCAGGCCTGCGCGGCAAAGGCTTCGTTGATTTCGAGCAGGTCGAGGTCGGCCGCCTTCCAGCCGGCACGCTGCAGCGCCTTGGTCGACGCGGGCACCGGGCCCATGCCCATGATGGCCGGGTCGAGGCCCGCGGTGGCATAGCTTGCGATGCGGCCCAGCGGCTTCAGGCCCAGGGCGGCGGCCTTCTTGGCCGTCATCACCATCACGGCGGCGGCGCCGTCGTTCAGGCCCGAGGCATTGCCGGCGGTCACGCCGCCGGCCTTGTCGAACGCGGGGCGCAGGCCCGCCAGGCCTTCGGCGCTCGTCTTGCGGTTGATGAACTCGTCCTTGTCGAAGACGAGCGGGTCGCCCTTCTTCTGCGGAATGCTCACCGGCACGATTTCGTCCTTGAACTTGCCGGCATCTTGCGCAGCCGCAGCCTTGGTCTGGCTGCCGAGGGCGAGCTCATCCTGCGCGGAGCGGTCGATGCCGAACTTCTTGGCCACGTTCTCGGCCGTGATGCCCATGTGGTACTGGTTGTACACGTCCCACAGGCCGTCGACGATCATGGTGTCGACCATTTTCCAGTCGCCCATGCGCTGGCCGTTGCGAGAGTTTGGCAACACGTGCGGCGCCATGCTCATGTTCTCTTGCCCGCCGGCAATCACGATTTCGCTGTCGCCCGTGGCCACGGCCTGTGCTGCGAGCATGACCGCCTTCAGGCCCGAGCCGCACACCGCATTGATGGTGAGCGCGGGGGTTTCCTTGGCGCCGCCGCTCTTGAGCCACGCCTGCCGCGCGGGGTTCTGGCCCGCGCCGGCTGCCAGCACCTGGCCCATGATGGCCTCGCCGACCTGCTCGGCCGTGAGGTTCGCGCGTGCAATCACTTCCTTGATCACGAGGGCGCCCAGCTCCGTGGCCGCAATGCCGGCGAGCGAGCCGCCGAACTTGCCGACCGCCGTGCGTGCAGCCGAAACGATGACGATGTCTTCCATGAGGTTCTCCGTTGAAGTGATTTGAATGAAGCGGGTGCGTGGGATTGTGCGTGCGGCTGTCGGCTGCTGCTTTGGGCCATGTCAGGCGCGGGCCTTGACGTAGCGCCCCGGCGCCGGCTCGATGGCCTTGTAGGCCTTGCCGTTGCCGTAGGTCTTCGGCGCGGGAACCTGCTTGCCCGCATGGCCCTTGAGCCACTGGGCCCAGTCGGTCCACCAGCTGCCGGGGTGCTCGGTGGCGCCGGCCAGCCATTCGGCCTGCGTCTTGGGAAACTTGCCGTCCTCGCGAATCCAGTGGCTGCGCTTTTTCTTGGCGGGCGGGTTGATCACGCCGGCAATGTGGCCTGAAGCGCCCATGACGAAGCGCTTCTTGCCGGGCAGCAGCTGCGTCGATGCATAAGCCCCGCCAATCGGCACGATGTGGTCTTCGCGCGAGCCGTAGATATAGGCCGGGATGTCGATCTTGCTCAAGTCCACCTTCTGGCCGCACACCGTGAGCGCATTGGGCTTGGCGAGCTTGTTCTCGTGGTACGTGTTGCGCAGGTACCAGGTGTAGAACGGGCCCGGCAGGTTGGTGGCGTCGCTGTTCCAGTAAAGCAGGTCGAACGGGGGCGGCGTTTCGCCCTTCAGGTAGTTGCCGACCACGTAGTTCCACACAAGGTCGTTCGGGCGCAAAAAGCTGAAGGTCGAGGCCAGGTCGCCGCCCGGCAGCAGCCCGCCCTTGCCGAGCTGCATTTCGCGGTACTGCACCATCGGCTCGTCGACAAAGATGTCGAGAATGCCCGTGTCGCTGAAGTCGAGGAACGTGGTGAGCAGCGTGACCGAGGCCGCCGGCTTTTCGCCGCGTGCCGCAAGCACGGCCAGCGCGGTGCTCAGGATGGTGCCGCCCACGCAGAAGCCGAGCGCATTGACTTGCTTGCTGCCGCTGATTTCCTGCACCGTGTGAATCGCCTTGATTGCGGCGTTCTCGATGTAGTCGTCCCAGGTGGCGTTGGCCAACGATTCGTCGGGGTTGCGCCAGCTGACCACGAACACGCGGTGGCCCTGCTCGTTCGCATAGCGGATCAGCGAGTTCTCGGGCTGCAGGTCGAGTATGTAGAACTTGTTGATGCAGGGCGGCACCAGCAAGAAGGGCCGCTCGTACACCTTGGCCGTGAGCGGCTTGTATTCGAGCAGCTGGAACAGCTCGTTCTCGAACACCACGGCGCCTTCGGTGGTGGCCACGTTGCGCCCCACTTCGAAGGCGCTCTCGTCGGTCATGCTGAGGTGGCCCTGCTTGATGTCGTGCAGCAGGTTCTGAATGCCCTTGGCAATGCTCTCGCCCTGGGTTTCGATGGCTTTTTTCTGCGCCTCGGCGTTCAGCGCCAGCGAATTGCTCGGCGACGAGGCCGCCATCCACTGCTCCACGGCAAAGCGCAGGCGGGCCTTGGTTTTTTCGTCGGCGTCGATGGCGTCGGCCATGTTCAGCATGGTGCGGCCATTGAGCAGGTACACGGCCGCCGAAAAGGCAGCGAGCGGATTGCCGCCCCAGGCGTCGGACGCAAAGCGCTTGTCGCCCTCGGGCTTGGCGGCGAAGCCCTGGCGCCAGAGCTCGGTCGCCTCGGCAACATATTGCTGCTGGATGGATTGAAGCTTTTCGGGGTCGATGGAGATCTTGGGCAGCTCGGGCATCTTGGCCGACTGCGGCATTTGCCACAGCGGCGTGCCGCCGACGAAGGCCGAGGCCCCCTGCGCGGCGGATTGCTGGAACGATTCCAGCGCCTTGTTCCATCCCTCTGACAGTGCCTGCTGGAAGGGCGCGAACGCATCGGCCCCCGTGGCTTGTTGCTTCATGGTGTCTCCTGGTCCTCGCCTGAGTCGGTACGGATGGCTGCTCGTGTTTTGAGTATGCTGCATTTCACAAGGCCTTCATAACGCCGCCCACCTACTTACCGACTGAAACTTGTTGTGTTCATCCACCTGATCGTGATCGGCTGGCTCTACGTTGCCGTGATGATGGCCGTCGCCGAAGCCACCAGCACCACGGGCACCGTGCTGGGTGCCATCTTCACATTTCTTTTGTACGGATTGGCGCCCGTGGCCTTGGTGGTTTACCTGATGGGAACCCCCGGCCGCCGCCGCGCGATCAGGCAGCGCGAGGCCGAGGCGCAGGAGGCCGCACGCCGCGCCGCAGCGGCGGAAGCGAGCAAGGATTCAGGCCTTCCAGACCAGGGCGGCGAAGCGCCCGCTGACGCCGTCCCGCCGGTGCGAAAAGAACCGTGAGGGGTTGCCGACGGTGCACCAGCCGTCGGAGCCGTCATTGCCATACACGGCTTCCACGCCGGCCGCGCGCAAGCGCTGGCGTGCAAGCGCCGGCAGGTCGGCCAGCCATTTGCCGGCTGATTGGGAGGGCTGAAAGCACCCCGCCGCCTCCGGCGCATGCGCCTCGAATGCGGCCTTGACCTCGGCGCCCACCTCGAAGGCCTTGGGCCCGATGCAGGGGCCGAGCCATGCCAGCACCTTGCCCTGCTCCGGGGCAAAACCCCCGGCCGTTGCTTCGAGCACGCCGCCGGCAAGGCCGCGCCAGCCCGCATGCGCGGCGGCCACGCGGCGCCCTGAGGTATCGGTGAAAAGTACGGGCAGGCAATCCGCCACCATGATCGTGCAGGCCAGGCCGCTATCGCCGGTGGTGCAGGCGTCGGCGGCGGCGCCATCGGGCAAGGCACTGTCGACGCCCTCGAGCTCCACGACCTCGCTGCCATGCACCTGCTGCAGGAAGACCGGCCGCACGCCGATGGCCTGCCGCAGACGCGTGCGGTTGGCCGCAACGTGCGCCGGCTCGTCGCCCACGTGGTCGCCGAGGTTCAGGCTTTCATAACGCCCGGCCGATACGCCGCCAGCGCGCGTCGTGCACAGCGCCCGCACGTTCTGCGGCGCCGACCAGTCGGGCACGAGCCAGCGCGGGTCCATGCCGGCGTCCATGCCGCTCAGGCTTCCGCGTCGGGCGCCTGCGAAGGCTGGGCACGCTGGAACGCGTCGAGTTCCATGCAGGCCTCGAAGGCGGCCATGGTGCGCGGCAGCCCGCTGAAGTCGCAGTCGAAACGCCTGCCGTTGAAAATCTGCGGGACCAGGCAGCAGTCGGCCAGCGTGGGCGTGTTGCCGTAGCAGAAGGTGCTGCCGGGGTGCTGCGCAAGCTGCCGCTCGAAGGCCAGCATGCCGTCGCGAACCCAGTGGCGGTACCAGGTGTTCTTGGCCTCGTCGTCGAGCTTGAGCTCCTTCACCAGGTACTTGAGCACGCGCAGGTTGTTCAGCGGGTGGATCTCGCAGGCAATCGACTGGGCCAGCGCCCGCACGTGCGCCCGGCCGACCGGATCGTGCGGCAGCAGCGGCGGCTCGGGGTGGGTCTCGTCCAGGTATTCGATGATGGCCATCGACTGCGAAAAGCGCTCGCCCTCGTCTTCGAGCAGCGGCACCAGCATGTCGGCCGAAATGGCCGAATAGGGGCCCGTGCGATGGTCGCCGCGGGCAATGTGCACCGGCACGTAGTCGTAGTCCAGGCCCTTCAGGTTGAGCGCAATGCGCACCCGGAAGGACGACGAGGAGCGGAAGTAGTTATGCAGCTTCATCATTGCGCAAGCATAGCGCTCGCGAACAACCCTGGCCTGCCTCTGGCACACTGCCGTTTTTCTCCGTTCCGCTGAAAAGGACAGACGCAATGGCTTCCGAGTTTGTTTTCGCCCCGCCCGCGACCGTTTCGGTTCCGGTGGTCGGGCAGCCCGCCCGTTTTCCGGTGCACCGCATCTACTGCGTGGGCCGCAACTATGAAGATCACGCCAAGGAAATGGGCTTTACCGGCCGCGAGCCGCCGTTCTTCTTCATGAAGCCGGCCGACGCGCTCGTGGTGGTCGATGCGGGCCAGACCGGCACCATGGCCTACCCCACGCTCACCAAGAACCTGCACCACGAGATCGAACTCGTGGTGGCCATTGGCACCGGCGGCAAGAACATCTTGGCCGCCGACGCGCACAAGCACATCTACGGCTACGCTGTGGGCCTGGACATGACCCGCCGCGACCTGCAGGGCGAGATGAAGAAGCAGGGCCGCCCATGGGACATCGGCAAGGGCTTCGAGCAGAGCGCGCCCATCGGCCCCATCGTGCCGGTGGCGCAGGCCGGCGATGCCGAGAACGCCGAAATCTCGCTGCAGGTCAACGGCACCGACCGCCAGCGCAGCACCGTGAGCAAGCTGATCTGGAACGTGGCCGAAACCATCGAGCATCTTTCGGCCGCCTGGGAGCTGCAGCCCGGCGACCTGATCTACAGCGGCACGCCCGAAGGCGTGGCGGCGGTGGTGGCGGGCGACACGCTGGTCGGCGAAGTGGCCGGCCTGCCCAAGCTGACGGTCAAGATCGTCTGAAGCCCTGCGCTCACGCTTCATGATCCTGCGCGTCCCGATCAAGCACTGCAAGAACTGCGGCACCGCGGTGGTCTACCGCATTCCGGACGATGGCGACACCAAGGAACGCGCCGTCTGCCCCGCCTGCAGCACCATCCACTATGAGAACCCGCTGAACGTGGTGGGCACCATCCCCGTGCTCGGCGACAAGGTGCTGCTGTGCAAGCGCAACATCGAGCCGCGCTGGGGCAAATGGACGTTGCCCGCGGGCTTCATGGAGCTTGGCGAAACCGCCGCCCAGGGGGCGGCGCGCGAAACCGACGAAGAGGCCGGCGCCCACTACGAGATGCAGGGCCTCTTCGCGGTGATCAGCGTGGTGCGCGTGGGGCAGGTGCACCTGTTCTACCGCGCCCGCCTGCTGGACGACCGCTTCGACCCGGGCCACGAAACCATCGAGGCCCGGCTTTTCACCGAGGAAGAAATTCCCTGGGAAGAGATCGCTTTTCGCACTGTGCGCGAGGCGCTGGAACACTTCTTCGAAGACCGGCGGCGCGGCAGCTTCGACCGCGTGCACGAACTCAGCATCGTTTGAAACACATGACCATCCAGGCATTGCGGGCCACCGCCCTCTTCCGTGCGGCGCTCGCGTCCACCGTTGCCGTCGGCCTGGGCCTCGCGCTGGCCTCGGCGGCGCAGGCAGAAGTAGTGGGCGACGTCGACACCGCGTTCAAGCTCATCGGGCCGGACCACAAGATCGTGGTCGAGGCGTATGACGACCCCAAGGTCAACGGCGTGACCTGCTATGTCTCGCGCGCCAAGACGGGCGGCCTGGCCGGGGCCTTCGGCGTGGCGGAAGACAAGTCAGAAGCTTCCATTGCCTGCCGCCAGGTCGGCCCGGTCAGCATCACGCAGCCGCTGCCCAAGCGCGAAGAGGTCTACACCGAGCGGCTGTCGATTCTCTTCAAGCGGCTGCGCGTGGTGCGCATGGTCGACCCCCGGCGCAATACGCTCGTCTACCTTACCTACTCCGACCTGCTGATCGACGGTTCGCCGAAGAACAGCGTGACGGCGGTGCCGATCGACCGCGGCACGCCCATTCCGCTCAAGTAACAAAAAGCAGGCACCGCCAGCCCTTCACTCCTTCTCCCGCGGCCCGCACCTGCCGGCCCTGCGAGTTTGCTAGCATGCCGGCGGTAACTCGCCCGGCGTGCCGAGCCGAAGGAACCCTCAGCAACGAATTCGTTCCAACAGAGAACCATGCAGCACCTTCAGACTTTTGTTTCCCGTACCGGCGCCGCGCTACTCGTAGCGGCCGGCCTTGCAGCCTGCACCACGCCCGCACCGCCTCCCCGGGCCGGCGTGAACGTGCCACCGCCCGTCCAGCAGCCGCAGGCCATGTTCATCCGGCCCGCCAGCGGCACCACCATTGCCCGCTTCGACGGCGTGCGCAACAAGGGACTGGACATCGCCGGCAACCTTGGCGATCCGGTCGTGGCTTCGGCCGACGGGCGCGTGGTGTACGTGGGCGGCGAACTGCGCGGCTACGGCAACATGGTCATCGTCAAGCACAACGACACCTTCCTCACCGCATACGCCCACGCTGAAAACATCGTCGTCAAGGAAAACGCGGTGGTGCGCCAGGGCCAGAAAATTGCCGAAATGGGCAAGAGCGGCACCGACCGCGTGAAGGTGCATTTCGAAATCCGCAAGAACGGCACCGCCGTCGACCCCGAGCCCTACCTGAGCGGGCGCCTGCAGCACTAGGCACCCGGTGGCGGCGCAGGCGCGCCGCTAAAGCAGGCTCTCGGGCACCAGCGGGGCAAACAGCTCCAGCTTCCAGCGCGACCAGAAATCGGTTTCGGGCTCCACGTGCAGGATGGTGTCGGCGCCGTCGCCCGAGGCCGGGCTCACCCATTCGATGCCGCCGCGCGGCCCCAGCTGCAGCTGGTAGGCACCGTCGAGCCGCATGAAGCCGATCAGGCTGGTGAGCTGCTGCGCGATCTGCGGGCTGAAGATGAAAATGCCGACCTCGGTGTTGTGCAGCATCGAGCGCGGATCGAAGTTCATCGAACCGATGAAGACGATGTTGCGGTCGATCACGGCCGACTTGCCGTGCAGCCTTCCGCTCGCCGAACCGTAGATGCCGAAGCGCTTGGTTTCTTCCACGCGCTTGGGGCTCAGTTCGTACAGCGCCACCCCCAGCCGCAGCATCTCAGGCCGGTAGCGCCGGTAGCCGATGTGCACCAGTGATTCGTCGGTGGCCGCGAGCGAATTGGTCACGATGGTGTAGCTCACGCCCTTCTGCCGCACGATGCGCATCGACTCCATGCCGCCGCGGCCTGGAATGAGGTATGGCGTGGTCTGCAGGATCTCGTGCTCCGCGCCGCGTATGTAGCGCCGCACGTTGTAGAGCACGCTGTCGGTCGACTCGTCGGCGGGCAGCCCGCGGGCCTCCTCCGTGGGGCCGAGCGCCTTGGCGGGCGCGTCGGCGTAGGCTTCTGCGCGCGCCCACACGAGCGAAAGCGCGCCTTCGTCCAGGTCCTTGGCCAGCGCGTTGTTGCCCAGCAGGTCGGTGGAAGCGAGCGGATCGGGGTGCAGCGTGTCCGGCCCGCCGGTCAGCTGCTCGAAGCGGTCGCGCAACTGCTGCGGCGTGGCCCCGCCGGTCGACACCAGCGACTCAACGGGGTACACGTAGGGGCTGTTCCAGTACATGTCGAACAGCGACGAAAGCCGCGGCACCACGGTGCCGGCCACCAGCGTGTCGATGTCGATGAAGTTGGAGCCGCCGTCGCGCAGGAAGTACTCGTTGGCGATGTTGCGCCCGCCCATCACCGCCATCACGTTGTCCACCACGAAGAGCTTGTTGTGCATGCGGCGGTGCACGCGGTCGAAGTCGAGCAGCGACGAGGCCCAGCGCGTGCCCAGGCGTTCGCGCCCGGCGGGAAACGGATTGAACATCCGCACCTCGGCATTGGGATGCGCCGCCAGGCCAGCGAACAGTGGGTCGGCACCCGCGGTGTAGAGGTCGTCCACCAGAAGGCGCACGCGCACGCCGCGCTCCGCCGCGTCGCGCAATGTGCGAAGCAGGTAGCGGCCCGTTTCGTCGTTCTGCACCAGGTAGTACTGAACATCTATGGAGCGCTGCGCGCGCTTTGCCAGCTCGATACGTGCATGCAGCGAAAACTGCGCCATGGGCAGCAGCCGAAAGCCGCTCAAGCCCCGCTCCGGTGGTGAAGCCGCCGTGACAAGGCGCCCGAGCATCGTGTCCGTGCCGTTGGTGATGGCCATCGACGGCTTGCGTTCCACACCCGACGGCAGGCCCGCGCAGCCGCCCAGGAGCAGCAACGCCATGCCCAGCACCAGCCAAAGCGGCCAGGCGTTGCGCACGCCGGTGCCGGCTGGCTTGTCGGAAATTCCTGAAATTCTGGGGTTGGAGTTTTCTGCCATCGGACGGTGCGATGCGCGATGCGCGCAGGGTGGCCGGTTTCTACCATGAGCCGGCGGAAAACGACCGTTTATGGAGTCCTCCTACACCATCGGCAAAGGCAAGCTGACGCGTGGACGCAACCGGTGGCACCACATTTTTTGAACACGAACGGAAAACCAGGTAGCAGTCAGCCCGGCGGCCAGCGCCGGTGCCACTCAGCGAGGTTGTGGATGACCAAGAAGAATGAATTGCTGGCGCGTTTCGACGGCAGGCTCACGATGGTCGGCTTCGGCTCCATCGGCCAGGCGCTGCTGCCGCTGCTGTTGCGCCATTTCGGCCTGAAGGCCTCCGACATCAGGATCGTGAAGCCGGGCGAAGACCGAAGCGGCCTCGCAAAGGAACTGGGCGTCGAAGTCATTCCTGCCCGCCTCGAAGAAGGCAATTTCGCCGCCGTGCTCGAGCCCCTGCTGGGCAAGGGCGACTTCCTGGTCAACCTGTCGGTCGATGTTTCGAGCCTTGCGCTCGTCAAGCTCTGCCGCGAACGCGGCGCCTTCTATCTGGACACCTGCAACGAGCCCTGGCCCGGGCGCTACGACGACCCCGGCGTGCCGCCTTCCCGCCGCTCGAACTACAGCCTGCGCGAAGAAGTGCTGGCCTGGCGCCTCGACAAGCGCAGCGGGCCCACGGCCGTGATCACGCAAGGCGCCAATCCGGGGCTGGTGTCCGCGCTACTCAAGCAGGCGTTGCTCAACATCGCGGCCGACACGCATGCGCAGCTCGAATCGATGCCCACGAGCTACGAGGACTGGGCCGCGCTCGCCAAGCAGCTGGAGATCAAGGTCATTCACATTGCCGAGCGCGACACCCAGGCGCCAAGGCAGCGCAAGCAGCGGAACGAATTCGTCAACACCTGGTCGGTGCGGGGCTTCGTCGACGAGGGCCTGCAACCCGCCGAGCTGGGATGGGGCACGCACGAGCGGCACTGGCCGGCCGATGCGGCGCGCCACGGCTTCGGCAGCGACGCGGCCATCTATCTCGGCCGACCCGGCATCGGCACGCGGGTGCGCAGCTGGACCCCGCTCGAAGGGCCCTACCACGGCTTTCTGGTGACGCATGCCGAATCGATTTCCATCGCCGACCACCTGACGCTGCGCAAGGACGGCGAGGTGGTGTACCGCCCCACGGTGCACTACGCCTACCACCCCTGCGACGACGCCGTGCTCTCGCTGCACGAAGTGGCCGGAAAGAACTGGCGCCTGCAGCACCGCCAGAAAATCATCCGCGACGAAATCGCCGAAGGCATGGACGAACTCGGCGTGCTGCTGATGGGCAATCCCAAGGGGGTCTACTGGTACGGCTCCCGCCTGACCATCGATCAGGCGCGCGAACTGGCGCCCGCCAACAGCGCCACCAGCCTGCAGGTGGTGGCCGGCATCCTGGGCGGCATGCTCTGGGCGTTGCGCAACCCCGATGCCGGGCTGGTGGAGCCCGACGACCTCGATCACCGCGTGGTTCTGGAAGCCGCAACGCCCTACCTGGGAGAGGTGGCGGGCGTGTATGGCGACTGGACGCCGCTCAAAGACCGCAGCCCGCTCTTCGATGAAGAAAAGGATGAAGAAGACCCCTGGCAGTTTCTCAACTTCCGGGTGGCCTGATTGCTGCTGCGAAAAGAACTCGGCGTCGTCGAGAACTCCTACTACGAAGCGAGCGTGCAGCGCGCCGAGCGGTTCGAAGCTGCGCGCCCGCTCGAAGGCATTGCCACCGCCGATGTCTGCGTGGTGGGTGGCGGCCTCGCGGGCCTTTCCGCGGCGCTGGAGCTGGCTTCTCGCGGCTATGCCGTGGTGCTGCTCGAAGCGCAGCGCGTCGGCTGGGGCGCCTCGGGCCGCAATGGCGGGCAGGCCATCGTCGGCTTCGGCTCCGAGGGCGAAGCGGCTATCGAGAAGCAATTCACACCCGAGGACGCGCGCCGCGCCTGGAATGTTTCGGTCGAAGGGCTGAACCTGCTGCGCGACCGCATGGCCCGCCATGCCATCGATTGCGACTGGCAGCCCGGCTACCTGAATCTTTCGGTCAAGCCGTCGAAGTCGCGCGCACTTCGCGAATGGATGGAGCATGTAGGCCGCGTTTATGGTTATCCGCTGCAATGGCTGGGGCCCGCGGAAATCGCGCAATGGGTCGACAGCAAGCGCTTCGACGCCGGCACCTTCGATGCGTTTTCGGGCCACCTGCATCCGCTCAAGTATTCGCTGGGCCTGGCTTCCGCGGCGCGGGCGGCCGGTGCGCAGCTGCACGAGAACTCGGCCGCCCAGGTCATCGAGCGCGGAACGCGGCCCGTGGTGAAAACCGCGCAGGGCGAGGTGCGGTGCAGCTTCGTGGTGCTGGCGGGCAACGTCTACCTTGCGGAATATGGCGACGACGTGGCGCCCGAAGTGTCGTCGCGCATCATGCCCGTGGGCACCTACATGATCGCGACCGAGCCGATGGGCAAGGCGCGCGCGGATGCGCTCATGCGCGGCAGGCCGGCCGCGTCGGACACGAACTTCGTGCTCGACTATTTCCGCCTGAGCGCCGACGACCGGCTGCTGTTCGGCTCGGGCGACAGCTACAGCGCCCGAACCCCGCGCAACCTGATCGAGAAAATCCGCAAGAGCATGCTCACGGTGTTTCCGCAGCTCTCCGACCTGGGCATCGACCATGCATGGGGCGGCTTCGTCGACATCACCATGAACAAGGCGCCTGACTTCGGGCGCATCGGCAGCAACATCTACTACCTGCAAGGCTTCTCCGGCCATGGCCTGGCGCTGACCGGCATGGCGGGCAAGCTGGCGGCCGAGGCCATTGCGGGGCAGGCGGAGCGCTTCGACCTGTTCGCCCGCATCGGGCACCTGGCCTTTCCCGGCGGCACACTGCTTCGCACCCCCGCGCTCGTGCTGGGGATGATGTACTACCGAATGCGCGACCTGCTGTAGATCCAACCAGGCGGGTGCCCGGGGTGCCCGGCTACGAAGCCTCGCGCCCGCGCGGAACCTTGCCCTCGGCGGCAAGCTGCAACACGCCTTCGGCGAACTTCATGAGCTCGTCCGAGAGCGGTGCCCCGGGCGCAAGCACTCCCACGCGCTCGGCCAAAGCCTGGAAAGCAGCGCGCGATGACTCGGGCGCGGACGGCAACGGAATATTGGTGTCTTCTGGCATGAAGCCGTGTTCCCCAGGTCAGGCGCGCGCGTGCCAGCGCAGATGGCCGGAACGCCGTGCCAGCAGAAGCCCCGCCGCGGCCAGGCCGACCACGGCAATGGCCGCGGTGTTGCCCGAAGCGGCCCGCCCCATGTCGAGCGCAATTTCGCCCGTGCGCGGGCCTGCGAGCTGCAGCCTGCGCTTGGTCATTTGCGCCCCCAGGTCACCCAGCTTGTCTGCCAGGTGCTTTTCGGCCGCGGGCAGCAAGATGGTTTCCTCGTCGGCCACGTGATGCATCACGTCGCGCATCAGCGCCGACAGGGTTTCGTCATAGTCGCGCGCCTCGGGCTCCATGGTGCGAAGCAGGCCGATGAGCCTGCGCATTTCGGAATGCTCGTGGATGGCTTCGGTAATGCGTTCATCGTCGATCTTGCGCATCTCGGGGTAGAAGATTTCTTCCTCGAGCTGCGCGTGAATTTCGAGCGCCGTGCAGATGGTGTTGACCAGCCCCTTTTTCACGCGGCTCGGCGCGCTCGCCTTGTACTGGTGAAAGGTGGAAAGCACGTGCGTGTGATCCAGGCGAATCATGTTGGTCGCCGTGGGAAAAAGCCGGGAGACTAAATTTGTCATGGGTGACCTCCAAGGCCGATCGAAAAAGCGTGGCACCCGGCCGGCGGGCGGCCGGGTGCCGTTGAGGTGGCTAGGCAGCCTGCAACCCTGGCGGGTCAGGCGGTTGCGCCGGTGAGTTCTTCCATCAGCTCTTCCTTGCGGGCCGCAAGCTGGTCGCGCATGGCCACGAGGTCGAGCCCCTTGGCGGCGCGCGCCTTGACGAAGATCTCGTTGCGCTCTTCCTTCACGTGGTGGTCGATGTATTCACCCAGCACGATGACCTTGGCGTCGAACTTGTCGTCCACATCGGCGGCTGATTCGATCTGCGCAATCAGTTCCTTGGCGCTGGCGTGCTCGACTTCGGCTTCGTCCAGGAGATCGGTCTCGCTGAGCGCTTCGCGCAAGGCGGGGTAGAAAATTTCTTCTTCGATCTGCGCATGCACGGTCAGCTCGGTGCAGATCTGGGTTGCGAGTTCGCGCTTCTTCTGCTGCGCGCTGGCGGCCCGCGAATGGGTCAGTTCCTCGTACTCCTTGAACAACTTCTTGACGTTGCGGTGGTCGGTATCGAGAAGGCTGCATGCATCGGGTGCTGCTCGCTTGGTAGAGGTGGGCATCGTGGGGCTCCGAATAAGGTTGGTGGAAGCTGAACGATGGGGGGGCTCGAAACACCGCGACGTAGGAAAGCTGCCTGTGTGCGCGTAGCAGCGCCCACTACTCGCGCCCGCGCTGCGCAAGAAGGCACCCGGCTGCCAGCCCCACTGCAAAGAGGCCGTAGACCACGGCCATGGAGCCTTTCGAAAGATGGTGCTCGAAGCCGGGCGTGAGCCGGCGCGGCGTGATCGTGTAGTCGATCGTGCAGGCCACCGCCGTTGCGGCGCCGGCACTGGCCAGCGCGGCAGGCACCGATTGCGGCGGGCGCCGCTCGGCATGCAGCCAGGCGTAGAGCACCGCCCAGAAGATAGCGCTCGCATGGTGGGTGGCATAGCCCAGGGCCGTGTGCCGCAGCGTGGGCCGGTACACCTGCAGGGCCTGATCGCCCCAGAGCCAATGGCTGGTGGCATTGGTGGGCGCCACGGCGCTGCCGGCCTCGCGCCGGCCGCACAGCATGAGCGCGACGGTCGAGGCAAGGCTGGCGAAGGTTCCGGCAATCAGGCCGGTACGCAGCACCGGCACGAGTCGTTTGCTTGTGTTCATGTGGAAACCTCTATGCAGGGCTTTCTGAAACAGCCCGCGTCATGGCGCCGGTGGCTCTGGCGCCAAGCGTCATTTCCGTCATCCAGGACACCAGGAGCTGCCCGTAGGCCTGGCGGGACGACTGCTTCGACAACGCATGGTCGGCGCCCGAAATGACGCGGTAGGTGGCGGAACGCACGCGCTTGAACGCGCCCAGGTAGTTCTCGATGACGGGGTGCGGCACGATCTGGTCGTGCTCCGATTCGACGATCAGCACGTCGCCGGTGAAGGCCTCGCAGGCGGCCAGTGCGCGGTTGTCGCGCGGCCCCACCAGCGTGCGGCGGTAGGCCACCAGGTCGGACCTGCTCAGCTGCCCCTTGGGCGCCAGCCACTCGCGGTCCCGATAAAGCGCCGGCGCGCGCAGTGCGAGCCAGCGCACCGGCCGCATGGCGCTGACCAGCGCCGCCAGGTAGCCCCCGTAGCTGCTGCCGACGATGGCAATTGCGTTCGGATCGACCGTGGGGTGGCTCACCAGCGTGTCGTAGGCTGCGAGCACGTCGCGCAGGTTGTCTTCCCGCGTAACCTCCTTGCGCAGCGCCGCGTGGCGCGCGTGGCCGCGCAGGTCGAAGGTGAGGCATACGCAGCCGAGCGCGGCAATGTCGTGCGCGCGCGCAATGTATTGCTCCTGGCTGCCATCCCAGCCGTGCACGAGCAGGACGCCGGGCACCATCGTCGAAGCGGCGACCAGCGTTCCGGCAATGTGCTGGCCGTCTACGGGAATATCGATAACGTTATGTCGTGTCGCTGGCATACGGTTGGATCAATGCGTACTTGGTCAGGGCGCCGATCTGGCTGTCGATGCCACGATAGTGCACCGCCGCATCCGAAGGAATGGACGCCGCCGCGCCATACGCCTCAAAGCACGAGACGCGCAGGCGCTCCAGCGCCGGGTCGCGCCAGAAGCTCTCGAGCGCCATCATCTCGGCGCCGGTTGCGCCCCCCACCCGCCACGACTGCTCCAGCACACCCGAGCGCCACGCGCCCCCGGCGCCCACGCCCTGCGCCACGTCGTAGTTCACGCGCGACGCAAGAAAGCCGGGAAAGCAGTCGATCACCGCCTGGTGGTAGCGCCGCGCCTGCTCGATGGCCAGGCACAGCGCCGGGCTGGGGCTGGTCTTGGCAAGCAGCGCGTCGAAGTTGCCGCGCACCAGCGTCAGGTCGGAACCGCCGTATACGCTCTGGCCTGCGTTGTCGGTCGTCATGCGCTGGCGGCCGAAATAGCTCACGATCATGTGGTCGACCATCACCTGCCCCACGCTGAAGGTGTCGGGCCGCTCGAGGTTCTCTTCGATCACCACGCCGTGCAGCGCGATCTCGCTCTCGTCCATGGCGGCCAGGCTGCGGTCCAGCGCATCGGCGCCGGTGACCATCGTCTGCCCCCGTCCGCCGGTGGCGCATACCGGCTTCACCCGCACCGGGCTGTTCTCGAGCAGGCGGCGCCCGGCCCATCGCGCATCCTCGGCAGAGAAGGCCGAGAACCCGTCGAGCGCCGCATGCGAGATGTCGGCGGCAAATCCGGGCGCCCACCCTTCAGGGCAGGCTGCGGCCCGTCCGACCAGCGGATGCGTGATGGCCTTGGTGGCCACGAAAGGGTATGGAACCACGCCCCCGAACAGGTCGTGCAGCGTCGAGATGCCGAGCGACCGCGCCTGCTGCGTGCTGGGCACGGTGTCGCTCGGCACAAAGTACAACGGCGTGTTCTCGTGCGCGCGCGAGGCGTCGTATTCGCCGGCAAAGCGAAACTGCTTCAGCGCCGCAAGGCGCTGGGCGAAGTTGCTGCGCGTGGCGCGTTCGTGTTCGCTGCCGTAGGCCTGCGGATCGGCGCTCCACACCACCACGCTGCCGCCGGTGCTCTTGAGGACGGTGTCCACGAGGGCGACTCCCGAGCTGAAAGAAGTGTCCATGGCTTGCGCTCCCGGCCTAGCGTGGGTCCGCCGTTCCGGGTTCGGCCATCCTGCGGTGCTGCTTGGCCAGCAACGCCGATGGCGTGACGTTGGCAACCGCGACCTGGAGCTTGTTCTTCCACCCCGCGACCACGTCGCCTTCGCCGTTCATCATCGCTTCGAAGCCGATCTTCGCCACCTTGGACGGGTCGGCCTTCTTGTCGTCCTGGCCCACCTTGGTGTCGAGCATGTCGGCACGGTCGAAAAACTCGGTGTCGGTCGGCCCGGGCATCAGGCAGCTCACCGTCACGCCGCTGTCCTTCAGCTCTTCGCGCAGCGCAAAGGAGAACGAGTCCAGGAAGGCCTTGGTGCCGTTGTAGACCGCCTGGAAGCTGCCGGGCATGAAGCCCGCAATGGAGCCGGTGATGAGAATGCGCCCCTGCCCGCGCGCGCGCATCCCGCCGCCTATGGCATGAATCAGGTACAGCGTGCCGGTGATGTTGGTGTCGAGCACGTGCCGCGCGTCGGCAAAATTCTGGTCGAGAAAGGCATGGCCGAGCCCTCGCCCGGCATTGGCGAGCAGCGCATTGACCGGACGCTGCCCAGCCGCCGCCAGCAGGCGGTCGACCCCCTCGGTGGTGGAAAGATCGGCAAGCACGGGCTGCACCTCCACGCCCAGGCGGCGCAGTTGAACCGCGGCGTCCTCGATTTCGGGCTCATCGGCCGCAATCAGCAGATCGAAACCCTCGTTGGCGCAGCAGCGCGCCAGTTCCAGCCCTATGCCGGACGAAGCGCCGGTCACGATGGCGAAGGGCCGCGTGAAAGCGGAAGTGCTCGTCGGGGAAGTGTTCATCGGAATAACTCCTTGTGAACGATTGGCGGGGGCGCACGGAAGCAAAACCGTGCATGGCGACAGCTCCAGCCCATGGTCGAACACCTTGCGATCCGGCGGAGCGGGATAACGCGCGTCGTTGTGAAAGAGGCCTCCTACGCGCCCGCCCAAGCACCGGAGAACTCGGCGGCGACTTTCGCGGCCACGCGCAGCTTTCCTACGGGCTCGGCCATGCGCTTTGGGAAATGGTGAGGCCTCCCGCTGACTGGAGTTTTGCCGGCCCATGGCCTCATCCGCTTCCTCCCCGCCCCCCGCCCTCGCCTCCGCGCCCGCCGCCGGTCACACCGCCCTGCTGATCATCGACATGATCAGCTGCTGGGATTTTCCCGATGCGGAAAAATTATTGCCCGGCGCGCACGCCATTGCCGGACGCATCGCTGCCCTGAAGGCGCGATGCACCCGCGCCGGGGTGCCCACCATCTACGTCAACGACAACCGCGGACGCTGGCGCTCCGACTTTCCGAAACTGGTGGAGATGTCGCTCGCCTCCGGCGGGGCCGGCGCCGAAATCACATCGGCGCTGCTGCCGGGCGAAAAAGACTACTTTGTGCTCAAGCCCAAGCAGTCCGCCTTCTTCGCGACCCCGCTCGAGTTGCTGCTCGCCTACCTGAAGGCAAGGCGGCTGATCGTGACCGGCGTGGCCAGCGACCAGTGCATCTGGGCCACGCTGGCCGATGCGGGCATGCGCGACCTGGAAGCACTGGCACCCCGCGATTGCGTTGCTTCGCAAACACCGGAGCGCAACCAACGGTTTCTGCGCCAGGCGGAAGAAGCGCTGTTGGTTCGCACCACACCCGGCCCGCGCATCCGCCTGCCTGCGAAGCGTTGAGCGGGCCGGCGTCAGAAGTTCAAGACGCGCCGCCGCCGCTGGGCCCGCTCGCGGCGGACTGCTTGGAGCGGTCCGGCTCGGCCGGCTGCGAAATGATGTTGAGCGTATCGCCCGCCTTGCCGATGTCGCCCTTGGCGGCCGTGTCGCCAAGCGACAGCATGCCCACGAGCCGCCGGTCGCGGTCCACCACCGGCATGCGGCGCACCTGGTAACCGGCCATTTCATTCATCACCGTTTCGACATTGTCGCTTTCGGTGCACCACTTGACGTCCTTCGTCATCACCTCTGACAGTGAAGTGTCCAGGGGGCGCTCCTGCGCCACCACGCGCAGCACGATGTCGCGGTCGGTCACCATGCCCAGCAGGCGCTGGCCGTCGCACACCGGAATGGCGCCGATGTCCAGCTCGTCCATCGCCTGGGCGGCCAGTGCCACCGAATCGGCGGGCGAAAGGGCTCGTACGCCGCGGGTCATCAGTTCGGAAACTCGGGTCATTGCGGATCTCCTTGATTGCCTGGGGTCAGCCGCTGCGGTGCTCGGCGTTGCGCTTGCGCGTTGCAGCGGCCTTCTTGGCGGATGCGGAACGTTCGGCGGCGGTTCGCGATGCTGCCGCAGCGCCGCCCTTGTGGCCGCCCTTGCGCGACGGGGCGTGGTTCTCGGCCTTGCCGCGGCCGCTGCCGCTCTTCTTGCCGCCGCCGGTCTCGGCGTTGACGGTGGCCCAGGCACGCTTTTCGGCCTCGGCCTTGCCGACACCGCGGTGCTCGTAGCTTTCCTCGATGTGCTCGGCCTTACGCTTCTGCTTGTCCGTGTAGGACGACTTGTCACCTCGTGGCATTGCTTTCTCCTGAAGGGTGAAGATGCCTTGCATCGTGCGCCTGCCCTCTGCGCCGTGGGTCGGAGGACGCAGGACCTGCGCGTGGGAGCAGTCTGGCGGCGGCGCAACGCCATGCCGCTGTGGGATTGCGCCGACGCCTCCTGAAGCCGATTGCACGACACCCGCTGCGCCCGCACGCGCAGAACATGGGGTGGTGGTGGCCGCCCCTCGCCACCGAAGGG
Organism: Variovorax sp. CCNWLW186; assembly: GCF_037203865.1. Classification (NCBI taxonomy): domain Bacteria; kingdom Pseudomonadati; phylum Pseudomonadota; class Betaproteobacteria; order Burkholderiales; family Comamonadaceae; genus Variovorax; species Variovorax sp. CCNWLW186. The sequence goes on from NZ_JBBCBO010000010.1 coordinate 18,779, forward strand.
CGCATCGATGATGAACCTGTCCGATCTTTTCTCCCCCGACCAGCCGCTGCTTGAAATGGTGATCCGAGGCAGCGCGATCTACTGGTTTCTCCTGATCGTCTTTCGCTTCGTGCTGCGGCGCGACGTGGGCTCGATGAGCATGGCCGACCTGCTGTTCATCGTGCTCGTGGCCGACGCGTCGAGCAATGCGATGCAGGGCGAATACAGGTCTGTCACCAACGGTGTGACGCTGCTGGCCACATTGATCGGATGGAACTACCTGCTCGACCTGCTCGGCTACCGCTACGAGTGGGTGGCAAGGGTGCTGGCTCCCCCCGCCCGAGCCGCTGGTGCGCCACGGGCGGCTGGTAACACGCACGCTGCGCAAGGAGCGCATCAGCGTCGACGAACTGATGGCCAAGCTGCGGGAACACGGCATCGACGATCTCGGCTTGGTCCGGGTCGCGCTGCTCGAGGCCGACGGAAAGATCAGCGTCATCCGCAAGCGATAGAGCAACCCACCGCATCCACAGCAACCGACAAACGCCGGCGCGTCCGGCAGATGGAGTTTCAATGAAGCAGACAGTCAGCGATTTCGTGGTGCAACGCCTGTACGACTGGGGCGTGCGGCGCATTTACGGCTACCCCGGCGATGGCATCAACGGCCTGATGGGCGCGCTCGACCGGGCCGACGGCTCCATCGAATTCGTTCAAAGCCGTCATGAGGAGCTTGCCGCCTTCATGGCCTGCGCGCACGCCAAGTTCTCGGGCGAGGTGGGTGTGTGCCTGGCCACATCGGGGCCCGGCGCAATCCACCTCCTGAACGGGCTCTACGACGCGAAGCTGGACCACCAGCCCGTGGTCGCCATCGTCGGCCAGCAGAAACGCAGCGCCCTGGGCGGCGACTACCAGCAGGAGGTGGACCTTGTCTCGCTGTTCAAGGACGTGGCGCACGAGTTCGTGCAGATGGCCTCCAGCGCGGAGCAGGCCCGCCACCTGATCGACCGCGCAATGCGCATCGCGCGCGACCGGCGCGCGGTGACCTGCGTGATTTTTCCCAACGACGTGCAGGACCTGCCCGCCGTGCCGGTGCCGCCGCGCGAGCACGGCACCGTGCACAGCGGCATCGGCGCCACGGCCACCGCGGTGGTGCCCGAGGCACACGCGTTGCAGCGCGCGGCGGAAATCATCAATGCCGGAAGCAAGGTCGCCATCCTCGCGGGTGCGGGTGCCCTGCACGCCACCGACGAATTGATCCACGTGGCCGAGCGCCTTGGCGCGGGCGTTGCCAAGGCCTTGCTGGGCAAGGCCGCGGTGCCTGACGACCTCCCCTTCGTGACCGGCGCCATCGGCGTGCTGGGCACGCGGCCGAGCTCGCGAATGATGGAAGACTGCGACACGCTGCTGATGGTTGGCTCGTCGTTTCCGTATGCGGAGTTTCTGCCGCCCGAGGGTCGGGCGCGCTGCGTGCAGATCGACACCGACCCGCGTGCCATCGGCCTGCGATACCCGGCGGAACTGGGCCTGGTCGGAGACAGCCGCGCCACGCTTGCCGCCCTGCTGCCGCTGCTGGAGCACAAGGAACACGGCCCGTGGCGCCGCGGCATCGAGGCCGAGGTGGGCAAATGGTGGCGGGTGCTCGAGGCACGCGCCCATGTGGAGGCATCGCCGCTCAACCCGCAGCGCGTGTTCTGGGAACTCTCCCCGCGGCTGCCCGAACAGGCGGTGCTCACGTGCGACAGCGGCACGGCCGCCAACTGGTATGCCCGCGATGTCAAGCTGCGCCGCGGCATGAAGGCCAGCCTTTCGGGCGGCCTGGCCACCATGGGGCCCGCCGTTCCCTACGCCATCGCGGCCAAGCTGGTTCACCCGGACCGGCCGGTGGTTGCCATGCTGGGCGACGGTGCCATGCAGATGAACGGCCTGAACGCGCTCATCACCCTCGCGCGCATGTGGCGCGATTGGGCCGACCCGCGCCTGGTGGTGATGGTGCTCAACAACCGCGACCTCAACCTCGTGACCTGGGAGCAGCGCGTGCTCGGCGGCGATCCGAAGTTCGAGGCCTCGCAGGTGCTGCCTGATTTTCCGTACGCGCGCTTCGCGGAAATGCTCGGCCTGGGCGCCTTGCGTGTCGACACGCCCGAAGCGATCGGCCCCGCATGGGATGCCGCCTTTTCGGCCGACCGCCCCATGCTGCTCGAGATGGTGACCGACGCGGCCGTGCCGCCGCTGCCGCCCGATGTGTCGCTGGCGCAGGCCAAGGCCTACCTCTCGGCGCTTTGGCATGGCGACCCCGAGGCGATGCGCACCATCAAGGCCGCCGCGCGGGAATACTGGGCCAGCGCAACGGCCTGAGCCGCTGCGCCGCTAACCCACTACCCGCTGGTCCGGATGCCCGCCCTCGCCTTCGATTCTTCTTCGCTGGCGCGCGAGAGGCATGCGGCCTTGTCGCCGCCCTGACGCTGGTTGCACTTCTCCCTGGCCACCTCGTAGTTCACCGCCACTCTGGTTTCGGCAAGGCGGCGGGCACTCGCATCGCTGGGACTGCGTTGATGGTCGAGCTCGGCCGTCGCGATCTTCTCGCGGCCCTGGGCTTCCTTGATGCAGACGGTTCGTGCGGATTCGGCCTGCGTCTCGCACTGGCCCAGCGCCGCCTTGAGGTTGGCACCGATGCGTTCGCGTGCGGCGCCGTATTCCACGATGGCCGGATCTATCTCGGCCGGGTGCGGCCGGGTGTCTTGCGCACTTGCCGCGGCTGCGACAACCCACAGCAGTGCGGCAGCGAACAACGCGTAAAGCTCGTGTTGCATGATTTGCATGGCAATCTCCTGTACGTTCGCGTTCAGCCAGTGTGGGCGCCGCATCGGGCGAGCCGGTAGGACGTGCGCCCAAGCGTTCCGGGGGCCCCGCCGACGCGCAGCACCCTCGGCAGTTCCGCCCGTGGAGCGTCAGCATGTGCTTACGGATGCTTCGCGACGCGTCCTACCGATGCCGCGCAGGCGACTTCTATATTGATTTCAGACGCCGAATCCTTTCTTGCAGAACAACCACCGGCGTCAAGGAGATCATCATGAAGAAGCTGTTAATGATTTGCGCCGCGGCATCGTGCCTTGGAATGGTCCAGGTGCACGCGCAAGTGAACACCACCCCCTCGGCGGCAACCGATCCGGCCATGGCCGAATTCAAGGCGGCCCGCGACAAGATTTCGGCCGACTACAAGGCCGACAAGGCGGCCTGCGACGCCATGAAGGACAACGCCAAGGACGTCTGCATGGAAGAAGCCAAGGGCAAGGAAAAGATTGCCAAGGCCGAACTAGACCAGAAGCAGAAACCCAGTGACGGCAATGCCCGCAAGGTGGCCGAAGCCAAGGTGGAAGTAGCTTATGAGGTTGCCAAGGAAAAGTGCGACGACCAGAAGGGCGACGCCAAGGACGCTTGCGTGAAGCAAGCCAAGGCCGACCAGGAAAAGGGCAAGGCCGAAATCAAGGCCATGAAGAAGTGACACCCAAGTGACGGGAGTCATTCCACCAGCCCGCGCCGGGACGACGAAGTGGTGAAGCCCGTGCAAACGCTCGCCATTTCCGAGACCCTGCGCACGCAGCTGTCCGCCGAAAATCTCCTGGCCATCAATTCGCATGGCCAGGAGGTTCTTCATGGGCTGGACTTCGACGAGTCGCAGCTCCTTGTGGACTGCAGGGAGCAACCGCCGGCCGATGCCTCCATGCAGGAGCGATGCGCCGAGCTCGTCATCAAGCACGAGCGCGCGCGCTTGCGCATCGCCACGGTCGACGACGAACGCACTGCCGCGAAGTTCTAGCCTGGCAGCCGCCCTCAACGCAACGTTGCAAGGTACGCTGCGATGTCGCGCGCGTCCTGTTCGGTCACCCCCAGTTCCGGCATGGCCGTCAGCGGATCGACCTCTCTCGTATGCCGCAGCCAGCGCACCATGTTGTCGGGCGTGTTGGCCAGCTTTCCGGCAATGAGGGTGCGCCCCCCTATTCCCGCCAGCGGTGGGCCGACGTGTGGAGACGAACTGGTGACGCCCGGAATGGTGTGGCAGGCGCTGCAGGCGTACTGGTGAAGCGCCCGCTTGCCGCGGTCGGCATCGCCCACGCGAACCGATGCGCCATCCGGAGCCGCGCCGCACGCCGAACCCGTTGATGCGCCCTGCGCGCCGGTCGCGTCGAAGCGCGTGGCTTCGGCATATTGCTGCGGCGTCAAATCGGGAAGCTTGGCAAGAAACGCCACCACCGACCACAGCTCGTCCTCGGACAGCCTGTATTCCCAGGCCGGCATGCCGCTCATCTTGATGCCGTGCTTGGTGAGCCAATACAGCTCGCGCGGCTTCCAGTGGTGCCGTGCGTCCACCAGCGGGCCGGGCAGCGGCTGCATGCTCTTTCCGATGTCGCCCTGCGCCACGCCCGGCGCGCCGTGGCACTGAACGCACTTGTCGCGAAAGCACGCCGCGCCGCGCATCACCAGCCGCTCATCGTCGAGCTTCGGCGTCTCGATGTTGCGGGCCCGCAGCTTGACCGACTGGTGCATGGCGGTTTCGAGCAGCGAATACACAGGCTGCGTGTGCTGCACCGTGGCGGCCACGTTGTACAGCCCGCCGTACACCACCAGCGCGCCCGCCGCCGCGCCTGCAAGGCCCAGCGCGGCAATGGTGAGAAGAACGGTCTTGGGTGCACCCATCGGCAACATTCAATTGGCGGCATTGTCCGACGCGCACCGGCGCCGCCGTGTCGGCGCAAGCCGCGTTCCTGTCCGCACAATCTCGGCATGCTGGCCGCCCTGCCGTACCGCGCCGTGCTCGCGTTTGCCGTACACCCGTTCGCCTTGCTGTTGCTGGCGCTGCTCTCGAGCGCATGCACGTCGCAGGAGAGCGGCCCTTCGTTCGACCACGCGCCGTGGGCGCAGGTGGAAAGAGGAAGGCTTCTGCTCGCGCAATACCAGTGCGGCAGCTGCCACGCCATTCCCGACGTGCAGGCGGCCCGCGGACGCATGGGGCCCACGCTGGCCTCGTTCGGGCGCCGCAGCTACATCGCGGGACATGTGCCGAACGGACCCGAGCACCTCGTCCGCTGGATCGTCGCACCGGGAGCGCTGGTGCCGGGTACCGTGATGCCGGCAATGGGCGTTTCGCCCGATGATGCGCGCGACATGGCGGCCTACCTGCTCTCACTCGAATGAGCGAAGGCCTGCCGCAATCCGCACTCCGGGCCGCTGGGCCGGTCGCCGAGACGCTGCTCGAGGTGAGCGGCGTGCTGGTGGTGGGCGGCACGCTGATCTTCGCCGGCGTGATGCTGCTGCTGGTGCTAGCCATGCGACGCCGCAAGGGCACCGTGAACGCGCGCTGGTGGCTGATTGGCGGCGGCCTGGTGTTTCCGACGGTGGTACTCACCGCGCTCTTCTTCTACAGCGAATGGCACCGGCCGCCATGGCGGCCGATTCCACCGCCCGGCGCGCTGATCGTGGGCGTGACCGGCCACATGTGGTGGTGGGAGGTGCGCTACCGCGACCCGGCCACCGGCGCCGAAGTGGTCACGGCAAACGAAATCCGCATTCCGGTGGGGCGGCCCGTCTACTTCGGGCTTGGCAGCGCCGACGTGATCCACAGCTTCTGGGTGCCTTCGCTCGGCGGCAAGATGGACATGGTGCCGGGCCGCGTGCAGCACCTGCAGCTGCAGGCCGACCGGCCCGGCACCTGGCGCGGCCAGTGCGCCGAATATTGCGGCGAGCAGCACGCGCGCATGGCGCTGCACGTGGTGGCTGAGGAGCCCGCGGCCTTCGATGCCTGGCTTGCGGCGCAGGCAAAACCCGCGGCCACTTCAGCCACTTCGCCCGCGTTGCCGCGCGAGGTCGAGCGCGGCCGCGAAGCCTTTCTTGCGCACCGTTGCAACGCCTGCCACACCGTGCGCGGCGTGAGCGAAGAAAGCCGCCTTGGCCCCGACCTCACCCACGTCGGCAGCCGGCTGCACCTGGGCGCCGGCACCGTGCCCAACGACCCCGCCCAGCTGGCCGCGTGGGTGGCCCACACGCAGCAGCTCAAGCCGGGTGCACGCATGCCTTCGTCCGGCAATCGCATCGGCGAGGCCGACCTTCAACTGATCGCGGCCTGGCTCGCGCAACTGAAATGACCCACGCCGCGAACGACCTTGCAGACCTGCCGCCGCGCCCCGAGGGAGAGCGCGAGGCGCTGGAGCGTGCCTGGGAGCCGCCCACCGGCTGGCGCCAGCTTTCGGCCGTCAACAACACGCGCATCGGCGTGTTCTACATTGCCGCGGCCATGCTGTTCTTTGTGCTGGCCGGCATCCTGGCGCTGCTGATGCGCACGCAGCTGGCCGTGCCCAACAACGGCCTTGTCGACGCCAACACCTACAACCAGCTCTTCACGATGCACGGCACCGTGATGATGTTCCTGTTTGCGGTGCCCATCGTCGAGGCCGTGGCCATCTACTTGCTGCCCGGCATGCTCGGTGCGCGCGACCTGCCGTTTCCGCTGCTCTCGGCCTATGCGTTCTGGGCCTACTTCATCGGCGGCCTGGCCTTCTTCTGCACCATTTTCTTCGGCGAATCTCCGGACGGCGGCTGGTTCATGTATCCGCCGCTCACCGGCAAGGAGTTTTCTCCCGGGCGCGGCGCAGACTGGTGGCTGCTGGGCATCGGGTTCATCGAAATCTCGGCCATTGCGGGCGCCATCGAATTGATAGTGGGCATTCTGTTCACACGCGCGCCGGGCATGAAGCTGATGCGCATGCCCATCTTTGCCTGGGCCATGCTGGTGAGCGCGCTGATGATCGTCATCGCGTTTCCGGCCGTGATTGCCGCCACCATGCTGCTGGAGCTGGAGCGCGCGTTCGACTGGCCCTTTTTCATTCCCGCGCGCGGCGGCGATCCGCTGCTGTGGCAACACCTGTTCTGGTTCTTCGGCCACCCGGAGGTCTACATCATCTTCCTGCCAGCAGCGGGCATGGTCTCGATGATGGTGGCCACGCTGGCGGGCACGCCGCTGGTGGGCCACCGGGCCGTGGTGCTGGCGCTCATCGGCGTGGGCGTGGTGAGCTTCGCGCTGTGGGCGCACCACATGTTCACCGCGGGCCTGGGCAACCTCTCGCTGCTGATCGTGTCGGCAGCGAGCTTCATCGTTGCCATACCGAGCGGCGTGCAGGTGTTCGCATGGATTGCCACCTTCTGGCGCGGCCGCGTGGCGCTGAACGCGCCCACGCTGTTTTTGCTCGGCTTTCATTTCATCTTTGTGCTGGGCGGCCTCACCGGGGTGATGGTGGCGGTGCTGCCCTTCGACTGGCAGGCGCACGACAGTTACTTCATCGTTGCGCACCTGCATTACGTGCTGATCGGCGGCATGGTGTTTCCGGTGTTCGCGGGGTTTTACTACTGGGCGCCGCTCTTCAACGGCCACTGCCTCTCGGAGCGCTGGGGCCGCTGGGTGTTCGGGCTCATGTTCGGCGGCTTCAACCTCACGTTCTTTCCGATGCACATCGCGGGCATGCTCGGTATGCCGCGGCGCGTGTACACCTATGACGGCAGCCTGGGCTGGAACGCGCTCAACATGCTGTCGACCGTGGGCGCCTACATCCTGGCCGCCGGCGTGCTGCTCTTTTTCATCGATGCGTTCCGCACGCTGCGGCGGCCGTCCACCGACCACGGCAATCCCTGGCGCGCGGGCACGCTCGAATGGCTGCCGCCGCGCGAATACGGCGCGCGCAGCATTCCGCAGATCGATTCGGCCTATCCGCTCTGGAAGAACCCCGCGCTCCCGCAGGAGGTCGAGGCCGGCCATCACTGGCTGCCCGGCACGGTGTTCGGCGGCCGGGAAACGCTGATGACCAGCCTGCGCGACGCACGGCCGCTGCACCTGCTGCGCCTGCCCACGGACAGCTGGTGGCCGCTGGGAGCGGCCGCGGGCACGGCGGGCTTCTTTCTTCTGTTGACGGTTTCGCAGCCCATCCCTGCGTTTGCATGCGGCGTGCTCGCGGTGGCGTTCATCCTGCGCTGGTTGTGGGATTCGGATCTTCCGCCGCCGGTTGCGACGGTGGACGTGGGCCGCGGCGTGCGCCTGCCGGTCGGCGCGCATGGCAGCACGTCGCATTCATGGTGGGCGATGATCGTTCTGATCGCGGTGGACATGACGATCTTCGTCTCGCTGCTCTACACCCACGTGCACCTGGCTATGGCAAGCGATGTGTGCCCGCCTCCCGGTGCCGCGCTGCCGGCCATGCGCTGGCCGCTGGCCTCGGCCCTGCTGCTCGCGGCCAGTTCGGGCGCCATGCTGGCGGCCACGCGCATGGTTCGCACCTCGCAGGCACGCGGCCAGCGCTGGCTGCGCGTGCTCGTGGCGCTGGCCATGGCCGGCGCTGCAGCCTCGGCCGCGCTCGACATCGGCGGCCATCTGCTGGCGGCGCTCGACCCGCGTGCGCAAGGCTGGAGTGCATCGGTCAGCATGCTGCTGGGCTACCAAGCCTTTCACATCGCCGTGCTGATGCTGATGGGCGGCTACGTGCTGGTGCGCTCCTGGGCAGGCCGGCTGCTGCCCACGGCGCGCGCGACCATCGACAACACCGGGCTCATGTGGCACTGCGTCACAGCGCAGGGAATCATCGGTGTGCTGACTGTGCAACTGGTGCCGCGGCTGCTGGGTTGAGCCGCTACGCAGCCGGCGCCTCTGCACCAATCATCCAGCAGGCCGCGGTGAAGCGAACCTCGCTGCCGCGCACATAGGGCTCGAACGCCGCGCGCACGGTCGCTACAACCTGCGCCCGCCTGCGCTCGTCCGTCTCGTCCTGAAGCACCAGGCCGACCGGGCCGAGCCGCGTGATGTAGCCCATCAGATCGCTCTCGGGCAAAGTGCATTCCACGTCGATGGGTCGGATGTCGATGCCGGCCCAGCCGCTCTCTTCCAGGATGGAAGCGATCCGGTCCCGGTCCGCGAAGGCGAACTGCCCCGGCGCACCCGGCTTGCGGGCCGGAAGGTTCGGCAGCAACGGTGCCGCGGCGCGCTCGGCCGCGGTCATGAACGGGTTCTCCGCGGCGCTGCGCCATGCAATGGCCCGAAGCTTCGCGCCGCCCCTGGCCGCATTCAGCAGGTTGGAGAACGCCTGGACCGGGCTGTCGAAGAACATCACGCCGAAGCGCGAAACGATCATGTCGAAGCTCGCCGGCTCGAACGGGTGCCTCTGCACATCGCCGCACACAAAGCTTGCCGGTGCGCCTTCGCGCCCGGCGCGTGCCCGCGCGACGGCAATCATCGGCTCTGAAATATCGGCGCCGGTGCAGCCACCCTCCGTGCCGAGCGCACGTGCAATGGCCAGCGTTGTCGCACCTGTGCCGCAGCCTACGTCGAGTACCCGGCGCCCGTGCGCGGCGCGCACCTCATTCACGAGCAGGTGTTCGAACGGGGTGAACAACCGGTCGAGCGACTCCTGCGCATCGACCCAGGCGCGCCCCGCGCGACCGTTCCAGAGTGCGGCTTGCTCGTTGTCTTCCGTGTGCTGCTTGATGTTCATGATCGTCTTCCTTGCATGCCCGAACGGGCGGAAGCTAGACTTTGCAACTTCAAGTCGACTTGAGGTCAAGTGGTGGCAGCAACTCATCTGGACATTGCCGAAGTGGCGCAGCAATCCGGCGTTCCCGCATCGACGCTGCGCTTCTACGAAGAGAAAGGGCTCATCGCCTCCACCGGCCGGCGCGGCTTGCGCCGCCTGTTCGATGCGGGCGTGCTCGAGCGGCTGGCGCTGATCGCGGTGGGTCGCTCCGCCGGCTTTTCGCTCGAAGAGATCGGCCGCATGTTCGCGCCCGGGGGAATGCCGCGCATCGACAGGCAGATGCTCGCGGCCAAGGCCGACGAGCTCGACAAGACCATTCGCAAGCTCAGCGCCATGCGGGACGGCCTGCGCCATGCCGCCGCCTGCCCCGCGCCCAGCCATATGGAATGCCCGACGTTCCAGCGCATCTTGCGGGCTGCGGCGTCCGGGGCGGCCAAGCGTTCGCCCAAGGCAAGTGCACTAAGATCCGCCCGCTCCTGAACTCGGCCACTGGCCTTGCATTGCCCATGACGCATTACCTGCGCCGCGTTCTCTGTGTCTTGCTGTGCCTGCCGGTGTGGGCCTTGGCCTCGGAGCCGTCCCGATTTGCCACCGCCCTGCGCGAAACAACGGTGGGCGACAACGCAGCGCAGGCTTTCTTCCTCGTCGGCCAGTTGCGTAGCGCGGGGGCGCCCCCCGCCGACATCGAAGCCTTGCGCCGCGAACTCCTGCATGCGTACGTGGCGCAGGTCACCAGCCCCGCCGCGCCACCCGCGCCCCGGCCTGGCGCGTGGGAATCCTTCAAGCGCCGCTTGCCCTGGATGGCGTTCGCTCCTGAAGACACCGTGGCCGCCGCAATTGCACGCGGCCACACGCGAAGCGACGTGCTCGACGCTTCCTTTCGCACTGCTTGGCAAGGGGCGCTCAACCACGGGCTGATTCCACGCTGGGAGACTGGCGCCGCGCGCGCGCCCTTCTTCACCATCATGATGCGCGACATGGAACCCGTCGCACCCGGCCTATGGGCCGCACCGACGAGTGGCGGCAGGGTTCGCCTGATGCTGGCGCTGCGCCTGGCCAACACCTCCACGCGGCCGCTCCCCGTCTTCCGGCCCGACATCGTTCTAGGCGGCCTGGCGTTTGCGTGCACCTGGGATCGCCCGGAACAAAACCTGAGCGAAATGCAGGCCAACGCTGTGACCATGGTGCAGCCCGGCGCGGTGTCCGAACCGCTGGCCTGCGAGGCGCAGCCAGCCCCCATGCATTGGCGCGAGCAGTTGCCGGCGCTAATGACGGCCGGCGGCGATGCCGCCGCAAAGCCGCTGCTGGTGCCGCACGACATGGACAACGCCCGGCGCGTGTACCACCTGGAACTCGCGCTGAGGGACCTTGCGCCGCAAGACGAAACCTGGGGCCGGCGGCGGCTAATTGCGCAGCAGGAACCGGCGCGGCAATGGGCGCCCGGCGCAAACCCGCTGGAGCCACCCGTGTCCAGCCATTGGGCCGCGGGCCCACACAAGGGCTGGAAGTCGTCTGCAGAGGCGCTGAAGAATTTCATGGCCGCCACCGTGCTCGCGCTTGGCCTGTTTGCCGCAGGTCGCGGCCTGCTGCGCGTCGGCATGCCGAAGTTCGCCGTGGCCGCGGGTACGTTGCTGGCCGGCCTTGGCATGACGGCACTGGCCGCCGCCAGCCTGGGCCGCGGTGGCACGGGCTATGCGCATCCGCTGTACACCGGCATCGGCATATGGAGTGTCTACTTCGGCCCTGTTCTGCTCTGCGTGCTGGCGCTGCACGGCCTGCACAAGCTGGTGGACGACGAAGGAACCACCTGGTGGGAGACCGTGGTCAAAGGATGGCGCAAGACGCTCGACCTGGGCTCCGCCACCAGCCGCGCCGAGTTCTGGGGCTTTGTCGCGCACTGCGCCTGGTTGTGGGCCCTTGCACGCATCTGCCTCGTGCCGCTGGACCGCTGGATCGGCCTTGTGCTCTTGCTGCCGCTGACCACCATCAGCGTTCGGCGGCTGCGCAGCATGTCCCCAGCCGAGATGCTCGGCCTGGGCTTGACCGCCGTCGGCTTGGCGCTGCTGATCTTGATCTGACCTGCGCCCTTGCGCGGGCGGACTCCTACAGCACGATCATCGCCTGGCCGATGCGCCGGAATTTTTGCAGGCCGAAAGTTGCAGCTCTGGGCATTGCAACATTCAACGCCGTCATCCCCAGAAATGCCGGCCGGAGACATCCTTCCATGACAAGCGCCAATCCGGTTATTTCTTCAGAGCGTGTCGAGGGGACTGCCGTCTACAACGCGGCGGGCGACAAACTCGGCACCATCGACGACCTCATGATCGACAAGGTTTCAGGCCAGGTCCGCTACGCCGTGATGGAGTTCGGCGGCTTCCTGGGCATGGGCACCGACCGCTATCCAATTCCCTGGCCCATGCTGAAGTACGACACCGCGCAAGATGGGTATGTGGTGCCGCTGGACAAGGCACAGCTCGAGGGCGCGCCCAAGTATGCGAGCGACCGCGTGCCTGACTACGACGACAAATACAGCGGCACGGTGGACAAGTACTACGGGCTGTAAAGAGCTAGAGGGGTTCGGCGGGCGCACCCGCCGAACCATCGAGGGGCAAACAGAAGCCCCTCAATCGACCTTCGATGCCTGGAAGTAAGGCTGCGAAGACTCCATGAACGCGTGATGCAGGCGGGCAAGCTCGCGTGCGAGTTGCTGAGCCTCAGATCGGCCTTGCTCCGAGCCTGCTTTCATCTCGCGAACGGCGGCCTCGAAACGGACAGTCGCGTCCTTCCACTCTTCATAGCGCGCCAGGAACTCGTCCCAATCGAGAGCATTTTCCGCCCGGCTGCCTTCGAGCGGTGTTTCTCCGCGCGCGGCTTGGAGCTCCCAAGGACTTGCCTCGACGTTCGGCCCCTCGGTGAATTCGTCGGCGGCTTGTTTCAAGTCTGCCGGCGAAGGCGCGGGGTGACCGGGGCTATGAGATCCGCTCTTGTCGACTGGTTGGTGAGATTCAGCCATGAGATTCTCCTGAAAGTTTCTTCATGGCACGGTCTGCGATTTGGGGCAGAGACGATGTCGGACAGATGCCGGGAAGGTGGTCGGTTCATTGGGAGTCTGCAAGTCGCGCGGTTGTCGGAACTAGGTTGCTCAGCCTCTGAACGCAGCCCAAGGCATCCGGGCAAACGCCTCGTCGAGCACAACCACATTGCCGTTCACCGCCAGCGACTCGCCGCTCAACACGTTCTCCAACCCCGCACTTCCAAACCCCTCAGGCAACACAACCTTCGTCCCGCGCCACGCATCCGCCCCGGGAAGCACCGGTGCGCCACCCCGCCCCTCACCCCCCGCAACCGCAGCAAACAACCGCCCCGCAATCACCACCAGCGTGCGCCCTTCATGCCTCCGCGCGAAGGCCACCACATGCCGGGCCAGCGGCCCTTCGACCGCGAGCCCTTCATAGCTTCCGTCGCGAAAAAGCTCCGCATGCTCACGCCGCAGCGACAGCATCCGCCAGATGAACCAGAGCTTTGCGCTCCCATCGTGCGGCGCCTCGGCGAGCGATTGCACCCGTGTCGGCAGATCGGCTTCGCCGGCCATCGCCTGAAGCTGATCGAGCCGCTTGCTGCGCAGTTCATAGTCCACCGGGCGCCGGTTGTCGGGGTCGACCAAACTCAGGTCGATGAGCTCACTGCCCTGATACAGATCGGGCACGCCGGGCGAGGCGTACTTCAGCAGCGTCAGCGTCAGGCCGTTCCATGCGCCGAACCATGAGAGGCGATCGGCCATGCGCTGGATGTCGGCAAGGCAGCCGCCTTGCGAACGATCGGAAAGAATCTTTCGTACCAAGGCCTCCAGCGCCTCTTCGTACTGCGCGTCGGGCTGGGTCCAGCGCGTGTGCGACTTGGATTCGCGTGCGGCCTTTTGCATGTACTGCAGCACGCGCTGTTCATACGCCGGCGCGGCTTCGGCGCTGAGTCCGCCGAAGGGCAAGGTGCCGAGCAGGGTCTGGTAGAGCAGGTACTCGTCCGCGCGCGAAGGCGCAGCGGCCTCGTGCCCTTCACGGCAGAGCGCGTGCCAGCGCACGAGCGCATCGCGCCACTCGTCCGGCATTTCAGAAAGCACGTCGATGCGGTTGCGCACGTCTTCCGAGCGCTTGTTGTCGTGCGTGGAAGTGGCCAGCATGGTGTGCGGCCAGTGGCGCGCGCGGTCGGCGCTGAGCGCATGAAACTCATCCACATCGAAGCCGAACTGATCGGGTTCGCCGCCCACCTCGTTGAGCGCACTGAGCGGAAAGTAGCGGTAGAACGCGGTGTCTTCCACGCCCTTGGCCGCGACGGGTGCGCTGAACTGCTGAAAGCGCACCGCGAACCGGCGCACGCGCTCGGCCAGTGCGGGCGTCGCACGCTCGGCGGCCTCGCCGCGCAACGAGCGGCGCACAAAGGCGAAGATGGAACGGTCGGCATCGAGGCTCTGGCGTTCGGCTGCGTCGGTGGCGGCATCGATGAAATGCGCGTCCTGCACGGAGGGCGCATCGACAATGTAGGTACGGTACACCGGCATGCATGCCGCCACGCCGGCCAGTGCGCGGCGCAACGCATTCAGCGTGTAGTCGCGCGTGGTGCGGTCGGCGCGCGCAATTCGCAGCAGCTCGGTGGAGAGCACGTTCAGTTCCGACGCGAGCGCGCTGCGCATGACCTCGTGCTTGCCTGCGCGGGCCACGGCATCGAAATCTTGCGCATCGGCGGTGAAGCGGTGCCAGGTTTGCCGCAGCGCGTCAGCCGCGGCCGTGTCCACAAGCACGCCGTTGGCCACATTGGCAAAACGGTAGCCGGTAGTGCCGTGCACGTGCCATTCAACGGGCACTTCTTCTTCGGAGGCGGCGATTTTCTCGGCGACCACATACAGCGGGCGCTGGGGCCTGCCGTCGGGCCCCGGGGCCGGCAGCACGATGCCGGCGCGGCGCGCGTAGCCTTCCTGCAGTTGCCTGAAGTAGCGCGCGGGGTCGTACAGGCCGTCGGGGTGGTCGATGCGCAGGCCGTCCACCACGCCGGCCGCGGCCAGGTCCAGCGCAAAGGACTGCGTGGCCTCGAAGACCTCGTCGCGCTCCATGCGCACCGCCGCCAGGTCGTTGATGTCGAAGAAGCGCCGGTAGTTGATTTCGTCTGCCGCCACACGCCAGTACGCAAGCCGGTAGGCCTGCACCTCGATGAGCCGGTGCAGCTCGTCGCGCGCGCTGTCCGATGCCAGGTTGAGTTCGGCCACCGCAGCGAGCACGGCGCGCGCCAGCGCGGGATGCGCCTGCACCAGCTGCGCGAGACGGATCTTGAACAGCTCCTTGTCGCGCACGCGCTCCGTGCGCTCTGAAGGCGCTTGCGCATGACGGGCCGGCAGGTGGCCGAAGGCTGTCGCAAGACTGGCGAGCTCCGCCGCAAGCGCCGGGTCTCTGAGGTGCGGCAGCGCGCGGCCCAGCACCACCGGATAGCTTTCGGGCGCGAGCGGAAACCGGTGGTCGAAGTAGCGCAGCGCAAAGCTGCCCTGCGCCGCTTCGAAATGCAGCACCAGGTCGCCGCTGGAGAGCACCTCGCCGTAGTGGCCGCCGAGCACCGGCAGCAGCACCTTGCCGGTCAGCTCCTCGTTGAGCGGCTGCCAGTCGATGTCGAAATACTGCGCGAAGAGCGAGGCCGGGCCGTTCTCCAGCACGTCCATCCACCACGCGTTGTCGGCGCCGAGCACGCCCATGTGGTTGGGCACCATGTCGAGCAGCTGCCCGAGGCCGTTGGCCTGCAGCGCCTCGACAAAGCGCGCGAAGCCTTCGGCGCCGCCAAGCTCGGGGTTGATCTCCGCATGGGCCACCACGTCGTAGCCGTGGGTGCTGCCCGCGCGGGCCCGCTGAATGGGCGAGCAGTACACATGGCTCACGCCAAGCTGCGCCAGGTAAGGCAGCACGCGAATGGCATCGTCGAAGCTGAAGCCCTTGTGGAACTGCAGGCGGTAGGTGGCCCGCGGCACGCGCGCCTGCAGAAGCGGCGCCGGCTCCGCGCTTGCGCTGCGTCTAGGCCGCGCCGCGCGCAGGTGCCCGGCCAGGCCTTGCATGGCGTCGCTCGCGGCCAGCGCCTCCACCGGCGACGAAAGCTTGCGCCGCCAGTTGGGATGCGTATCGACCGTGCCGGGCATGTTGGCCTGCTCGACTTCGCCGGCCACGTCTTCCAGCTGGAACACCATCAGCGCCGAAGGCGCCGCCGCCAGGAACGCATGAATCGCCTGCATGGCCCGGGGCGAAGGCGTTGCGAGTGCCAGTGCCTGCGCGGCCTCGTCGTCCGACAGCAGCCCCGCCTCGCGCACCGCCAGCATCAGCCGGATGCGTTCCTGCGCCCGGTCGAGCAGTTGCTTGTCGAACAGCCGGGGGTCGGGAAAAAGGCCCAACGCCAGCCGCAGCCGAAGGTCGTGCCCCGACCACCAGCCTGTGAGCGTGGCAAGGTCGTGCGTGCTGATGGCAACCAATGCCGCGGGCGGGTATGCCGCGGGCGGCGTGAACCCGCTGCCCTGCTTTTCGAAATAGAGCAGCCGGTAAGACAGCACATCGGCACGCGCGAGCGCATCGCGCATCGCGTCTTCGACCGTGCCCAAATCTTCACCCACGACCATGCAGCGGTGCCGATGGCTCTCCAGGGCCACGATGGCGAGCATCTCATCGACCGCGTAGCGCACGTACGCGCCGTCGTGGGCGGTGCGGCCTGGTGGAATCCAGAACAGGCGCATCAACCCCATGACGTGGTCGATGCGCAGCGCGCCCGCATGGCGCATGTTCTCGCGCAGCATCTGCACGAAGGGCTGGTAGTGGTTGGCGCGCAGGCGGTCCGGCCGCAGCGGCGGCAGGCCCCAGTTCTGCCCGGCCGGGTTGAACTCGTCCGGCGGTGCGCCGATGCTGGCGCCCACCGCAAAGCAATGCTGCGCGCCCCACGCGTCGGAGCCGCCGCGATCTACTGAAACGGCCAGGTCCAGGTACAGGCCGATGCCCATGCCCAGCGCCTCGCAGCGAGCGCCCGCGCGCGCAAGCTGGCGCTCGGCCAACCATTGCAGGTACTGGTGGTACTGCAGGCGGTCCGCATGCTGAGCCGCAAACTCTTGCACCGCGGGCGAGTCGATGTCACGGTAGGCCTCCGGCCACACGAGCCAACCCCAGCATTGCGGGTCTGCCGCCGCAAAGTGGGCCTGCAGCGCTTCGAACAGCGCATGGCGACGAAGCGGCTCGCCTTGCTCGGCAACGAAGTCGAGAAGGGCCTTGCCCGCTGCGTCCGGGCCACCGGTGCGCAAAAGATGGTGCGTTCTGAAGTGATCGAAAAGCAGCTCGAGCACTTCGAACTTGGCAGCGGCCACGCCGGCATGGTCCACAAGCGGCGCCTCTCGCAGCGCGGCCAGCCTTGCCTGGAACTCGGGCGATTCGACGCGGCGGCGCGCGGGCTCGCAAGCAGCAAAGTCGTCCACCGCCTCGACGTCGATGTACAGCACGTTGAGCCGCTGCCGGGACGAAGGGCTGTAGGGGCTGGCGCGTTGCGGGTCTGTAGGGAACAGCCCATGCAGCGGGTTCAGCCCGACCACATCGGCGCCCTGCCCGGCCATGCTGTCGATGAGCGTGTCCAGGTCCGTGAAATCGCCGATGCCCCAATTGCGCGGCGAGCGCAGCGCATACAGCTGCACCGCCGGCCCCCACACACGGCCGCCGTCGCGCACAGCCGGCGGGCGGTAGCAGCGCCCGGGAGACGCGACGACCATGGTTTCGCCGTCCAGGCCATCGATCCGCAGCCAGTGGTAGCCGGGCGCGAGCGACTCGCCCAGGTGCAGGACGCAGCCGCCATCGTGCAGTGCGTGCGCATCGGCTTCGCCATCACGCAGGCGGCCTTCTTCATCGCGCAAGTGCCAGCGAAGCTTGCCGGCAAGATGGCCTTGCCGCGGCAGGTGCACGCTCCAGTGCGGCGCCTGCGCCGCGACAACCAGCACCGGCGGTATGGCCGGCTCGGTCACATCGCCCGGTGCCGCACCCGCCTGCACACCAAACTCGGCCAGCAATGCGGCAAGGTTCTCGGGCGTGGCGTGGCGCTGCGTTCCAAAAGCGTCGAAATAGGTGGCGGAGATGCCGTAGTGCCTGCAAAGGCGTTCCAGCGCATCGGCGGACCACTGGGTCGAATCAACCACCGGCCACGTCCTCCAGCGTTGCGTGCACGGCGCCGCGCTCCAGCCGCAGGCCCGTCGCCTCCGCAGCAGCCCCTGAGCTGTAGACCGCCGCGCCGGGCGGTGCCGCTGCTTGCGTGGCGGCTTCCGCACCAAAGTTGGCCAGCAGATGAAGGCGCTTGGCTTCGTCGCCGGCCGCGGTGCCCGACAACTCCCATTGCACCTGCACCACGCCGTTGTCGCAGCGGTAGCTTCCGCCGCGTCGGGCGCCGGCCAGGTGCGGCACCAGCATGCGGTGGCGCACCTCGAGCAGTTGCTGCATTTCGCACAGCCGCGCAAAGTGCGGTTGCGTGCCACGCTCGCGCCACCGGAGCTTCGAGGCGGCGAAGGTCTCTTCGGCGTTCGGGTCTGGAATGCGGGCACGCGCCGCTTCGTCGGCAAACGCGGCAAAGCCGCCGAACTCCGAGCGCCGCCCTTCGGCAACGGCCGAGGCCAGCTCGGGCCCGAAGTCGCAGAAGTACAAGAACGGCGACGACGCCGCAAATTCGTCGCCCATGAAAAGCATGGGCACATGCGGCGATAGCAGCACGCAGGCAAACGCGGCACGCACCTGCGCCGGGTCGCCCATGGCATGAATGCGTTCGCCGAATGCACGGTTGCCGACCTGGTCGTGGGTCTGCAGGTAAGACACGAAAGCGGTCGAGGGCAACTGCGTGCTGGGTTCGCCGCGCAGCTCCCCGCCGCGGAAGGCCGATGGCTGGCCCTGGTAGATGAAGCCTTCGGCCAGCGCGCGCGCAAGGCGGCACGCGGGGTCGTCGGCATAGTCCGCGTAGTAGCCGTCGCGCTCGCCGGTCGTCAGCACATGCGCCGCATGGTGAAGGTCGTCGTTCCATTGCGCGGTGCCCGCCACCGGCAGGCCAGCGCTGTCGCGCGCCAGCAGCGAGGCCAGGTTGGCGTCGTTCTCCAGCACCAGGTGCACATGCCTTTCGCGTGCGGGGCCGTTGTTCAGCGCCTCGCGGATTTCCTGGACGATGTGCTTTTCGGACGAATCGCGAATGGCGTGGATCGCGTCCATGCGCAGGCCGTCGATGTGGAACTCTTCAATCCAATACAACGCGTTGTGGATGAAGAAGTCGCGCACGGTGCGCGACTCGTCGCCGTCGAAGTTGATGGCGGCCCCCCAGGGGGTGCGCTCCGCCGCGTTGAAGAACTCGGGGCAGCACGCGTGCAGGTAGTTGCCCTCAGGCCCGAAGTGGTTGTAGACCACGTCGACCAGCACCATGAGGCCGAGCCCGTGCGCGGCATTGACCAGCGCCTTGAGGTCGTCCGGCGTTCCGTAGCTTGCGTCGGGCGCGAACTGCAGCACGCCGTCATAGCCCCAGTTGCGCGCGCCCGGAAAATCCGCCAGCGGCATGAGCTCGATGGCGGTGATGCCAAGTTCGGCCAGCTCGCCGATGCGCTCGCGCGCAGCCTGGAAGGTGCCCTCTTCGGTAAAGGTGCCCACGTGCAGTTCGTAGACCACGGCTTCATGCCAGGGCCGGCCGCGCCAGTCCGTGTCGGTCCATTCGAAGCGGCCCGGGTCGACGATGCGGCTCGGGCCATGAACGTCGTCCGGGTTGTAGCGCGAGGCCGGATCGGGAATGGTCAGGCCGTCGGCGAGCCGGTAGGCGTAGCTGTCGCCGTGGCGCGCATCGGCCAGCGTGAGGCGGTGCCAGCCGTCCGCATCGCGCTGCATCGCGTGCGAAGCGGCCGCGCCTTCGGCCGGCGTGTGCACCAGCGTGATGCCGTCCGCCGAGGGTGCCCAAAGCGCAAAGTCGACGCCGCGGTCGCTGCTTACGGTGGCCCCGAAGGGCATGCGATGAGCGCGCTTCATGGCCGCACATCCGGCCGGCTCAGCACCACGAGCGAGCGGCACTGCAGCGGGTAAGCGGGCTCCGACCACGCGGGCGCGAGCGCGGCCACGTCTTCGGTGGCGGGCGGCGGCGAACCGCTGGCGGTGTCCAGCAGCAACCGCCATGCGCCGTAGGGCGCGGGCGGCAGCGTGAACCTGATCTCGTCGTGATGCGCGTTGAACAGCACCAGAAAGTCGTCGTCGTGCTGCGCCTCGCCGCGCGGCCCGCGGTCGACGATGCCGCCGCCCGACATGTACATGGCAAAGCACCTGGCGTTGGCGTCGCCCCAGTCTTCGGGGCGCATCTCTGCGCCGTCGGGCCTGAGCCAGAGCACGTCGGTCACGCTCTCGGCCTCGCTCGGCTTGCCTGCGAAAAAGCTGCGCCTGCGAAACGAGGGATGCGCGCGCCTGAGTGCGATGGCGCGCTCCACGAAGGTGACCAGCGCTTGCCGCTCGGGCGTGGGGGTCCAGTCGATCCAGCCGAGTTCGTTGTCCTGGCAGTAGACGTTGTTGTTGCCGTTCTGCGTGTGGCCGCGCTCGTCGCCGGCCAGCAGCATGGGCACGCCCTGTGAGAGCAGCAGCGTGGCCAGCATGTTGCGCTTTTGCCGCTCGCGCAGCGCCACGATCTCGGGGTCGTCGGTCGGCCCTTCCGCGCCGCAGTTCCACGAGATGTTGTGGCTGTTGCCGTCGCGGTTGTCTTCGCCGTTCGCTTCGTTGTGCTTGTCGTTGTAAGAGACCAGGTCGTTGAGCGTGAAGCCGTCGTGCGCGGTGATGAAGTTGATGCTTGCCGTGGGCTGCTTGCCCGACCAGCCATACAGGTCTTCGGAGCCGGTGAGCCGCTTGCCCACCTCGCCGATCAAGCCTGCGTCGCCCTTCCAGAAGCCGCGCATGCCGTCGCGGTAGCGGTCGTTCCACTCGGCCCAGCCCAGCGGAAAGTTGCCGACTTGGTAGCCGCCGTGGCCAAGGTCCCATGGCTCCGCAATGAGCTTGACCCGGTTGAGCGTCGGGTCTTGCCGTATCGCATCGAAGAAACCGCCCAGGTTCTCGACCTTGCCCGACTCGCGTGCCAGCGCAGAAGCCAGGTCGAAGCGGAACCCGTCGACGTGCATTTCCTCGGCCCAGTAGCGCAGCGAATCCATCACCAGCTGCAGCGCATGCGGATGCTCCAGGTTGACGGTGTTGCCGCAGCCGGTGAAGTCGTCGTAGTAGCGCCGGTTCTCGGCGTTGACGATGTAGTAAGAGGAGTTGTCCACGCCCCGCATCGAAAGCGTCGGCCCCAGCTGGTTGCCTTCGCAGGTGTGGTTGTAGACCACGTCGAGAATCACCTCGATGCCTGCAGAGTGCAGCGTCTTCACCATGGTCTTGAACTCCTTCACCTTGCCCGAGGCGCTATAGCGCATTTCGGGTGCGAAGTAGGCCAGCGAGTTGTAGCCCCAGTAGTTCTGCAGGCCCTTTTCGGCCAGGTGCCTGTCGTTCAGGAAACTGTGCACCGGCAAGAGCTCCACGGTGGTCACGCCCAGCCGCTTCAGGTAGTCGACCACCGGCGCGCAGCACAGGCCGCCGTAGGTGCCGCGCAGTTCGGTCGGCACGTCGGGGTGGCGCATGGTGAAGCCGCGCACGTGCAGCTCGTAGATGACCATGTCCTGCCAGGGGACCGATGGGCGGCGGTCGTCGCCCCAGGTAAAGGCGGTTTCGAGCACACGGCCCTTGGGCACCAGCGGTGCGCTGTCGCGGCGATCGAACGACAGGTCTTCGCGCTTGCTGCCCACGGTGTAGCCGTAGAGCGCATCGCCCCAGCGCAGCTCGCCGACCAGGTCCTTCGCGTAGGGGTCGACCAGCAGCTTGTGCGCGTTGAAGCGGTGTCCTTCTTCGGGCTTGTACGGCCCATGCACGCGGTAGCCGTAGGCAAGGCCTGGGCGGGCCTCGGGCAGGTAGCAGTGCCAGATGCCGTCGGTGCGCTCGCGGATCGGGATGCGCTGGATTTCGTGGCGGCCCTTCTCGTCGAAAAGGCACAGGTCAACGCCCTGTGCATGCTGGGAGAAGAGCGCGAAGTTGACGCCCTCCCCGTCCCAGTTGGCGCCGCGCGGATAAGGGCGGCCCGGCCACACGGCCGTGATGGAAGGTCGTTTGCTGCGTGTCATCAATTCGAATGTGGGAGAAAGAGGCGAAGGAGAAAAACGAGGTGCGAGAAATGCTCAGCGCGGCGGCCGCTCGCCCGGCGAGCTGCCTTTGCTGGGCTCGACGACGATCGTCGGTGTTGTCGTGGTGGTGGTGCTCTTGCCCTGGGGCTCGCGCGGCCACCAGCGCTCGATCTGCGCCGCGGCCCAGTCCTTGCCCGCGAGTCCGAAGGCCAGCGCCAGGGCAAACACCACGCCCGCCAGCACCACCAGGAAGCTCTCGCGCACGATGTCGCCGCCCACCTTGATCTGGTCCAGCGCAATCAAGATGACGAAGGCCATCACCGCATAGCGCGCAATCTGCCCCAGCAGCACGGCATCGCGCATCTGCGCACCGCGAAAGTAGCTCGACACCGCCTCTCCCACGAAGCGGGCGAAATACGATCCGAAGGCCAGCACCAGCAAGGCGACGAACAGGTTCGGCACAAACCACACCACGCGCCCGAGCAGGTCGGCGATGTAGCTCAGCCCCAGGCCGTTGAACGCCACCAGCAGTGCCGCAAGAATGACGAGCCAGTAGGCCAGCACGCCGAAGAGGCTGCTGGTGTCGCCGCCCCACCCGCCCTGGCGCAAGAAGTTGTCCAGCCCGGCACGTTCTGTCAGCACGTTGAAGTTGATGGCGCGCAATGCCTTGGTAACGGCAAAGCGCACCGTTTTGGCGATCAGCCAGCCGGCGAGCACCACGACGAGTGCAATGGCCAGGCGAGGCACGAAGGCCCCAACCTGGTAGAGCATTGCGTTCAGCGGCTCCAGGTGAATGCCAAATCGGTCCATGAGTCTCTCCGGTGCGTGAATGCGGTTGCGGACAAAAGCGGCGAATGCGATGCAAGCATCAACCGGGCCGCTCTGCCTGCAGGAGCGCCAGCACGCCGTTCAGCGGCACCTGGGCCCAGTCGGCGCGGTTGTTGAGCTCGTAGCGCAGCTCGTACAGCGCCTTTTCCAGTTCGAACAGCGCGAGCAGTTCGGTATCGATCTGCGCGTTGCCGTCGCCTGCCGCCTGCGAATAGCCGTCCATGAAGGCCTGGCGCGTGGCCTGCTCCCATGCGGCGGCGGGCGGTGCCAGGTAGGCGGCTTCTTCCACGCTCTGCGCCACGCGGCGCAGGGCCGACCAGCGCGCGTAGTTGAAGGAGCGCAGCATGCCGGCCACGTCGCGCAGCGGCGAGCCCTTGGCCCGGCGCTCGTCGAAGCTGCGGGCCGGCTCGCCCTCGAAATCGATGATGACAAAATCGTTGTCGCGCACCAGCACCTGGCCCAGGTGAAAGTCGCCGTGGTAGCGGCTCTTGATGCCGCCCTGCGTTTGCGGCTTGCGCGCCGCAATCGAAGCCTGCAGTGCGTCTTCCATGGTGAGAAGCGCCTGGCCGTCGATCTGCGCCGGCGCCGGCAGTTGGCCCAGCCGGTCGCGCAACAGCGAAAGCGTGGTCGCAACGTCGGCCCGGGCTTGCGCCGTGTAGCGGGCAATGTCTTCGGCCAGCAGCGGCTCGGGCTCGAAGGCCGCGGCGCCCGTGCGCATTGCCAGGGCCTTGTGCAGCTCGGCGGTGCGTCGCCCCAATGTGGCCATGAGCGCAAGAAAGCCGCCGTGCGCGGCCAGCGGGTCGGGCAGCGCGCCGTTGGTGGTGGCAAAGTCGCGCAAAAAACGCTCCAGATAGCCCAGCGTGTGGTCCCAGCCGTCGCCCTGGTTCGACACATACGACTGCACCATGGCCAGCGTCATGGTGCGGCCGTCGTTGGCCGTGTATTCGAGCGCGCCCAGCACCGGGACGCAGTGCGGGTAGTGCGCCACTTCGGTCAGGAAGCGGCCCATCTCCAGCTCGGGGTTCAGGCCTTCGCGCAGGTGGCGGTAGCCCTTGAGGAACAGGGTTTCGTTCACCGTCACCACCGTGTTGCTGCTCACGCCGCTCGGCCGCCCGACCGGCAGGCTGTCGATGTCTGCCTTGACGGCCGCGAATGCCGCAGTGGGGCGGAAACGCATCCGCCCGTGTGCGGTGTCCAGGTCCATGCCGTTGCGAATGGCGTGCAGCAGCGCCCGGCAAAAAGCTTCGTCGTAGAAGGCGTCGCCCATCAGGCCTACTTGCGCCTGCTGCCGCACCTTGGCCACCGCGGCCTGCGCCACGCCGGCCATGCGCTCTTCATCGCGCTCTTCCCAGGCCAGTGCCAGCGGCATGAAATAGGTGGCGCCGCCGTGAGGGCCGTCGAGTTCGAGCAGAGGCAGCATCCAGCTTTGCGAGCCGGATTCCCACACCGCATGGTCCGCCAGCCGCGCCCGCTCGATGGTGGTTCCCTTCGATGCATACCAGCGCTGGATTTCTATGTGCCGCGGCAGTACCTCCTGCTCGAACTGCGCGCGCATGCGCTCCGACATGCCGATGCGCCACGGCATCACCCTGTCTCGGAAGAAGCTGGTCCAGCCGTCGAACAGCACCAGCGTGGGCCACTCCTGCAGCGCCACGCCTTCCTGGTGCCAGCTGGGCATCTCGGCGTCGGACGTGAGCCTGAACCAGTAGAACCCGTACGACGACAGCGTGAGCAGGTACGGCAGCTCGCCAATCGGCGGAAACGGCGCGCGGCCCAGCATCTCGATGGGCACCCGGCCCTTGAACGCGGAAAGGTCGAGCTCCACCGGCTGCGCGGCGCGCGAGAGGTTGAACACCGTCAGGATGATGTCGTCGCCGTACTCGCTCAGGTAGGCCAGGATCTTGCGGTTGCCCGGCTTCAGGAAGCGCCGCTTGCCGCGGCCGAAGGCGTGGCTGGTCTTGCGCACGGCCAGCATGCGCTTGGTCCAGTTGAGGAGCGAACTGCTGTCGCGCGCCTGCGCCTCCACGTTCAGCGCCTCGTAGCCGAACATCGGGTCCATGATGGGCTGCAGGTACAGGCGCTGCGGGTCGGCGCGCGAGAAGCCGGCGTTGCGGTCGGGGCTCCACTGCATGGGCGTGCGCACGCCGTTGCGGTCGCCCACGAACACGTTGTCGCCCATGCCGATCTCGTCGCCGTAGTAGATGATGGGCGAGCCCGGCATCGACAGCAGCATGCCGTTCATGAGCTTCACGCGGTCGATGTCGTTTTCCATCAGCGGCGCAAGGCGGCGCCGAATACCCAGGTTGATGCGCGCGCGCAGGTCGGCGGCGTACATGGTGTACATGTAGTCGCGCTCCTTGCTGGTCACCATCTCGAGCGTGAGCTCGTCGTGGTTGCGCAGGAAGATCGCCCACTGGCAGCCCTCCGGAATGTCCGGCGTCTGCTGCATGATTTCGACGATGGGGTGCCGGTCTTCCTGCGCAATGGCCATGTACATGCGCGGCATCAGCGGAAAGTGGTACGCCATGTGGCATTCGTCGCCGTCGCCGAAATACTCGCGCACGTCTTCCGGCCACATGTTGGCCTCTGCCAGCAGAAAGCGGTTCTTGTACTGCGCGTCGATGGCGGCGCGCAGCTTCTTGATCACCGCATGCGTCTCGGGCAGGTTCTCGTTGCTGGTGCCGTCGCGCTCCACCAGGTAGGGAATGGCGTCGAGCCGGAAGCCGTCCACCCCCATGTCGAGCCAGAAGCGCATCACCTTGAAGATCGCTTCCAGCACGGCCGGGTTGTCGAAGTTCAGGTCCGGCTGGTGGCTGAAGAAACGGTGCCAGTAGTAGGCCTTGGCCACCGGGTCCCACGCCCAATTCGACGTCTCGGTGTCGGTGAAGATGATGCGCGTGCCCTGGTAGATCTGGTCGGTGTCGCTCCACACGTAGAAGTCGCGCTCGGGCGAGCCGGCGGGCGCACGGCGCGCCGCCTGAAACCAGGGGTGGTCGCTCGATGTGTGGTTGATGACCAGCTCGGTGATCACGCGCAGCCCGCGCTCGTGCGCGGCGTCGAGCATCTCGCGAAAGTCGTCCAGCGTGCCGTACTGCGGGTTCACGTCTTCGTAGGCCGAGATGTCGTAGCCGTCGTCGCGCAGCGGCGATGGATAGAACGGCATCAGCCAGATGGTGTTGACGCCCAGCTCCTTCACGTAGTCGAGCTTGGCGGTCACGCCCTTGAAGTCGCCGATGCCGTCGTTGTTGGAGTCGAAGAAGGCCTTGACGTTGAGCTGGTAGATCACCGCGTCCCGGTACCACAGCGGGTCGTCGCTGATGTCGATCTCGACCGTTTCAAGCGCAATGTGGGAGACAGGTGCATTCATGGTGGCGCGGCCTCACAGAAAGTAGTCGAAGTCGCGCTCGTCGCCATGGCGCCGCCGGACGACGAAGATGTGCGCGGGCACGCTGTGCGGATCGAGGCGTATGTAGTGCCATCCACCCTGCCAGGTAAACCTCTGCCCACTCAGCAGGTCATGCATCTGGAACGCGCGCGAACTGTCGATGCCGGCGCTTTGCGGATCGAACTGGAGCCAGCCCGACTGCACGTTGTGCGGGTCCAGGTTCACCACGGTCACGATCACGTTGTCGCCGCTCTCGGACACCTTGGCATAGGCCAGCAGCTGGTCGTTGTCGATCTGCAGAAAGCGCAGGCTCCGGTCCCATTGCAGCGCCGGGTTCTCGCGGCGGATGCGGTTCACCCGGGCGATGAAGGGCGCCAGGCTGCCGGGGTCGTCGTGGTTCCAGTGCCGCAGCTGGTATTTCTCGGAGTCGAGGTATTCCTCGCTGCCGGGCGAGCGCGGCAGGTGCTCGCGCAGTTCGAAAGCCGGCCCGTAGATGCCGTAGTTGGCCGACAGCGTGGCGGCCAGCACCAGCCGCGCCATGTACACCGAGGGCTCTCCGCCCTGCAATTGCTCGTGCAGGATGTCGGGTGTGTTCGGCCACACGTTGGGCCTGAAGTAGTCGACGCCCGGCGCGGTCGAAAGCTCGGTGAAATATTCGGTGAGCTCCTGCTTGGTGTTGCGCCAGGTGAAGTAGGTGTACGACTGCGAAAAGCCCAGCTTTGCCAGCCGGTGCATCACCTTGGGCCGCGTGAAAGCCTCGGCAAGGAAGATCACCTCGGGGTGCTCGCGCCGTATCTCGCCGATGGCCCATTCCCAGAACGGGAAGGCCTTGGTGTGCGGGTTGTCCACCCGGAAGATGCGCACGCCCTCGCCGATCCAGTGCTCAATCACGCTGCGCAGCTCCACCCACAGGCCGCGCCAGTCTTCGCTCTCGAAGTTGAAGGGATAGATGTCCTGGTACTTCTTGGGCGGGTTCTCCGCGTATTGCACGCTGCCGTCGGGCCGCCACCGGAACCAGTCGGGGTGCGCCTTCACATAGGGGTGGTCGGGCGCGCACTGGAACGCGATGTCCAGTGCAATCTCCAGCCCGTGCGCGGTGGCCTGCGCATACAGGTGGCGAAAATCTTCCGCCGTGCCAAGGGCCGGAAGAATCGACTTGTGCCCACCCTCCGCGGCGCCGATGGCCCAGGGGCTGCCCACGTCGTCGGGGCCACTGGTCAGTGCATTGTTGGGGCCCTTGCGCTGCACGCGGCCGATCGGATGAATCGGCGGAAAGTAGAGCACGTCGAAGCCCATGGCCGCGATGGCCGGCAGGCGGGCCTCCACGTCCTTGAAGGTGCCGTGCACGCCGGGCGTGGTGCCGGCGGAGCGAGGGAACAGCTCGTACCAGGTGCTGAAGCGCGCGCGCTCGCGCTCGGCCTCCAGCGGCAGCTCGACCGCATAGCGCACCTGGTGGCGGCGGTCGGGGTGGCGGCGCGCGAGCATGGCCAGCTC
This sequence comes from Variovorax sp. CCNWLW186, assembly GCF_037203865.1. NCBI lineage: Bacteria > Pseudomonadati > Pseudomonadota > Betaproteobacteria > Burkholderiales > Comamonadaceae > Variovorax > Variovorax sp. CCNWLW186. The sequence goes on from NZ_JBBCBO010000010.1 coordinate 46,227, forward strand.
TTCGTCCAGCGCCAGCGCCTTCAGGGTCGACACCTCCGTGGCCGGGTGGGCGGCCACGGCATCGAGCTCGGTGGCCCAGCGCGCAAGCGCCTGGCGGTCCGCGCCCTCGGCCCGCTCGGCGGCCGCGGCCACCTCGAGCGCGCCCACCTGCGATGCGATGCGCACGTCTTCGGCGTCCACACGCCGCGCCATTTCGCTGCGCCACGATTCGAAGGGGTCGACCCATGCAACCACGGTGTAGAAGTAGCGCCCCAGCGCGGGCGGCGAAAACGCGGCCTCCCACACGTCGTTGACGAGCGGCTTCATCGGCACTTCGCGGAACTCGGTCTTGTCGTGCGGCCGCCAGCAAAGCACCACGCGCAGCACGTCGTGGCCGTCGGTAAAGCAGTGCGCCTTCACGTGCACCATTTCGCCCACGATGCATTTCACCGGGAAGCGGCCGTTGTCCACCGCCGGCAAGACGGCATCGACCACGGCGCGGCGGTTGCCGTCGCTCATCTCGGGCATTCTCGAAGCTGCGGGCGTCTGCGGGGTTGCGAACAGTTTTTTCATGATGGCCGGTGCTCGAGAATCAGCGTGGAAAGCGGCGGCAAGGTCATGCACACCGACTGCATGCGGCCGTGCGAGCGCACCGGTGCGGACTCCACGCCGCCCAGGTTGCCCCAGCCCGATCCGCCGAACTCCACCGCGTCGGTGTTGATGAGTTCGCGCCAGTAGCCGCCTTGCGGCACGCCCAGCACGTAGTTGGTGCGCGGTACCGGGGTCAGGTTGCTGACCACCAGCAGCGGCGGATGGCCATCGCGCGCCTTGCGTACGAACGCGAACACGCTGCGCTCGGCGTCGTCCGCCACCACCCACTCGAAGCCCGATGGCGTGAAGTCCTGCTGGTAGAGCGCGGGCGCGCCGCGGTACACCCGGTTGAGCTGCGACACCAGCCGCTGCAGGCCCGAGTGCCCTTCGAGGTCGCAGACCCACCATTCGAGCTCGCCGTCATGCGTCCATTCGCGCCGCTGGCCGAACTCGCCGCCCATGAACAGCAGCTTCTTGCCCGGGTGCGCCCACATGAAGCCGAACAGCGCGCGCAGGTTGGCAAACTGCTGCCACGGATCGCCGGGCATCTTGTTCAGCAAAGAGCCCTTGCCGTGCACCACCTCGTCGTGCGAGAGCGGGAGCACGAAGTTCTCGTGGAAGGCATACACCAGCGAGAACGTCATCTTGTGATGGTGGTACTTGCGGTGGACCGGCTCTTCCTTCATGTAGGCGAGCACGTCGTGCATCCAGCCCATGTTCCACTTCTCGCCGAAGCCCAGGCCGTCCATGTCGGTGGGGCGCGAAACGCGCGGCCATGCGGTCGATTCCTCGGCCACGGTAATGGTGTCGGGGTGCTCGCGGTACACGGCGCGGTTCAGCGTCTGCAAGAAGTCGATCGCCTCGAGGTTCTCGCGGCCGCCGTGGCGGTTGGGAATCCATTCGCCGTGCTTGCGCGCGTAGTCGAGGTAGAGCATCGACGCCACCGCGTCCACCCGCAGCCCGTCCAGGTGGTACCGGTCGAGCCAGAAGAGCCCCGACGACACCAGGAAGCTGCGCACCTCCGCGCGGCCGTAGTTGAAGATGCTCGAATTCCACTCCGGGTGAAAGCCCTGGCGCGGATCGGCATGCTCATACAGGTGCGTGCCGTCGAAGAACGCAAGGCCGTGCTCGTCGGTGGGAAAGTGCGAAGGCACCCAGTCCAGCAGCACGCCGATGCCGTTCTGGTGCAGGTGGTCGACCAGGTACATGAAATCCTGCGGAGACCCGAAGCGCGCGGTGGGTGCAAAGTAGCCGGTGGTCTGGTAGCCCCAGGAGCCGTAGAACGGGTGCTCCGTCACGGGCATGAGCTCCACGTGCGTGAAGCCCATGTGCTTCACATACTCCGCAAGCTCATGCGCGATTTCGCGGTAGCCCATGAAGTGCCCGTCTCGCCGCCGCCACGAGCCCAGGTGCACCTCGTAGACAGACATGGGCGCGTCCAGCGCGTTGTGCGCGGCGCGCGTGGCCATCCATTCGCCGTCGTTCCATTCATACGAAAGATCGCATATGCGCGAGGCCGTGGCGGGCGGATGCTCGGCGCAAAAGGCAAAGGGGTCGGCCTTGTCGACCGTGTAGCCGCCAAAGCGCGAGCGGATGCGGTACTTGTAGGTCTGGCCGAGCGCCGCATTGGGCGCATGGCCCAGCCAGATGCCCGTGCCGTCCGGCGAGGGTGACAGCGGGTCGGCGTCGCCGGACCAGTGGTTCCAGTCGCCGACCACGGCAACGGACTCCGCATTGGGCGCCCACACCGCAAAGCGGGCACCGCCCTCTTCGGAGAGGTGGCAACCCATCAGGTCGTACAAGCGGGAATGCGTTCCTTCGCGGAACAGGTAGGCGTCTTGCGCCTCGGGCTCGGGTAGCTGCTGAGTCACTGGCACCGGTGTTCCTTGCTTGCTTGAAGGCCAGCGACCGGGTGTTCAAAGGAACACGCTCTCGTCAACCCAACGGCCTGAGCTCACAATTTGCAAAGAATTCGGGCCCGGCGGGTAAGGCTGAAGCCTCCTTGCCGTGTCGGAGAGTTCCCCATAACGCGATGAGGGACGAAAAATGGCCGCGCCGCTCGCGCGGCTATTTCAGGCCGCGAGCGAGGCTGCCGGCCATGCGCCCTGCACTCCCGCGGCGCGCGGAAGAATGCGCCGGGAGAAGTCGTCCACGGTCAGGTTGATGGCCTGGTTGGGGTTGGCCCGGTACCGCTTGAGCGCGGCGGCGCCGATGTCGTCGAAGTGGGTCCTGCAGGTGTCGAGCAACTGGTCGCCGAGGTTCCTGGTGCCGAACACGTCGTGCAGGGTTTCTTCTGAAATTTGCGCAATGATCCGCGCGCCCTCGGGACCGTCCGGATAAATCGCGAAGCGGACGCTCGCAGTGTCAAAGCAGTAGATGCCTTCGAAGTCCATGTCTGTCTCCTGTTCTCGCTTGTCTCTTGTGTAGTGGCGAAACGGATTCAGCGCGGAAGCACGCATGCGCTGTCATGGACTTCCGCGCATGTTCAGGAAGGATGCGGCCTACAAGCTTTGCGAAGGCCGTGAATCGTGGCTTTGGTGCAGCAAACCTTGCTGCAATCCGCGCCCGTGGCGCCCGGCGGCGAGCCAGTTCTTCAGGCCCATGTGGCGCGGTTTGCTGCGCCCCGGCGCTTCGCCCGGATAGCGCACCCGCGCCAGTTCCTCACGCCCTTTTTCGGTAATGGCAAGCACCTGTGCCGCAGGCTCCGCGCCCGACAGTTTCAGCGGGTCGGCGGGAGCCGGAACAAAGGCGATCACGAGCCCGGCCTGGCGAAGAATCCTGACCTCGTCGATCTCCTTGGGCGTCCGGAAAGACATGGGAAGGCGGGATGCGGCAATCTGCTTGAGCAGGTCTATCGACATGACAAATCTCCTCTAGGTTTGGAATGACGACTGACGATTTCAACGACGTTCGAGTTAGGTCCGCCTTGCCGCGCTTCAAGGGGACTGCCGGAAGGTCTTTTTTATCGCGCGGGGCAGGTTCATAGCATCGGTTCCTGCCGCTGCGGCAGCTGAAAAAGGGCTCTTGAAAAAAGCATGGCCGCGCCTATTTCGCTGATCGGAAGCGCTGGAGAGGCCTCCGGCGCCCTGTTCAACTTTCGAATGGAGGTTTTCGCCATGTACCGATCCTTGTTTCCGCGCGACATGTTCGCCGAGATGGATCGCCTGCAGCGCGAGATGCAGCAGGCCTTCGATCTGTCGCCCACCATCCGCGGCTTCGGCCGCAACGGCTTCCCTGCCCTGAACGTCGGCGGCACGCCGCAGACCGTGGAGATCTACGCGTTTGCGCCGGGTGTCGACCCGTCCAGCCTGGAAGTCAACCTGGAGCGCGGCCTGCTCAGCATCGCCGGTACGCGCAGCAACACGCTGCCCCAGGGCGATGCCAAGGCGGCCGTTCACATCAACGAGCGCTTCGAGGGCAGCTTCCGCAGGGTGCTGACCTTGCCCGACGATGCCGACCCCGACGCCGTGCAGGCCAAGTACCGCGACGGCGTGCTGCACATCACGGTGCAGCGGCGCGCCTCGTCGCAGCCCCGGCGCATCACCGTTCAGTGACAAGCAGAGAAAGGAGAGACGACCATGAACAGCAACACATCGCCTCGTGTCGCCGAATCGAAGGAGCTCGCCCGCAAGGAGGGCGCGCGCTACAGCGACGCCGCCCTGACGCCGCCGGTCGACGTGATCGAGGACAGCGGCGGCATCACGCTCTTTGCCGACCTGCCCGGCGTTTCGCGCGAGAAGCTCGGCCTGCACGTGGCCTCCGACACGCTGACCATCGAGGCGGAGTCCGACCTGGCCGTTCCGGAGGGGCTGGAATCCAGTCACACGGAGGTGGGCCTCGGCCGCTTCCGCCGCGTGTTCACGCTGAGCAAGGAGCTGGACACGGCCGCGATCTCGGCGGAACTGAAGCAGGGTGTGCTGAAGCTGCGCATTCCGAAGGCCGAGCACGCCCAGCCGCGGCGCATCGAGATCCAGGCCGCATGAGAGCAGCCCGCCATGAGCACATGCTCCGGAGGTGAGGAATGAGCGGTACCGAGTGCCTGGCGCGTTTGCGCGCCGACGCCGAAGCCCTGAGCCCGCGCGCGGCCCACATCGCGCTGGCGCTCCTGCCCGCCGTCGATCACCTGCCGGATGCATGGAAGGCGGGCTTGCGCAAGACGCTGACCCACCGCGCCAGCGCAACGCAGCCGCTCCCTCCGACCGAATTCGATGCGATCCGCGTGACGGCCTCCAGCCTTCCGCACGCGTACCCGGAATGGGTGGTGACAGACCCCGAGCACCCGAAGGCCCGTGCGTTGATCGTCGAGGCCTGGGAGGCGGCGCAGCGCTATCGCTCCGGGCCGGGGCAGAGCACGCCTACGCGGATGTGAGCATCCCCCTACAGCGCCGGCGCTCGAGCAAACCTAAGGTGGCCACAAGGACACCGAAATGGGATTCGAGTATTTCAGGAACCGGCAGCACGCAGGCCGCGTGCTCGCCCAGGAGCTGGCCATCTATGCCGTAAGGCCTGACGTGATCGTGCTGGCCCTGCCGCGCGGCGGCACGCCGGTGGCGTACGAGGTGGCCCAGGCGCTGCAGGCGCCGCTGGACGTTCTGGTGGTGCGCAAGCTGGGCGTACCGGGCCACGAGGAATACGCCATGGGCGCCATTGCAAGCGGCGGCGAGCAGGTGCTCGACGGCGATCTTGTCCGAGAGCTCGGCATCGGCGCCGAGGCGGTCGATGAAGTGGTTCGCAACGAACAGCATGAGCTCGAGCGGCGCGAGCGTACCTACCGCGGCAACCGCCCCGCGCCCGACCTGGCCGGCCGCATCGTCATATTGGTCGACGACGGGCTTGCCACCGGTGCCACCATGCGCGTGGCCGTGCGCGCGGTACGCAGGCAGGAACCGGCCCGCGTGGTCGTTGCGGCGCCCGTCGCATCGCCCGAAGCCTGCGCGCTCTTGCACGGCGAGGCGGACGACGTCGTTTGCGCCGAGATTCCGGATTCCTTTCTCGGCGTCGGCCGCTGGTACCTCGATTTTTCGCAGACCAGCGACGAGGAGGTGTGCCGCCTGCTCGACGAAGCGAACCGCCCCCGCCGCGCGCACCAGCCCGAGGACCCTGCACGATGAAGCCATCCGATATTTCGAAAGAAGCGGAGGCGCTGCGCTCGGCGGCGCACCCGATGGAAGGAAACCCCTGCGACCACGACGCCCTGCTGGACCTGATCGGCGATGCGCACTACGTGCTGCTTGGCGAGGCCTCGCACGGCACGCAGGAGTTCTATGCCGAGCGCGCCAGCATCACGCGGCGCCTGCTGGCCGAAAAGGGCTTCAACGCCGTGGCCATCGAAGGCGACTGGCCCGACGCCTACCGCGTGAACCGCTACGTCAGGGCGGCCAGCGATGACGCCAGCGCGGCCGAGGCACTCTCCGGCTTTCGGCGATTTCCCACCTGGATGTGGCGCAACGAAGAGGTGGCGCGCTTCGTCGAATGGCAGCGCGCCTTCAACGACTCCGCACCGCCGCAAGGAAAAACGGGCTTCTACGGGCTCGACCTGTACAGCCTCTCGGGCTCCATGGAAGCCGTGCTCGCGTACTTCGAGCGGACCGACCCCGAGGCGGCCCGCCTCGCGCGCGAACGCTACGGCTGCTTCGACCGCTTCGGCGACCGCGGCCAGATGTACGGGCTGATGGCCGGCGTCGGCAACACGGCTTCTTGCCAGCAGGCGGTGGTCGACATGCTGCTCGAGATGCGGCGGGCCGCCGGCGAGGCCTGGCGCAGCGGCAACACGGCCAACGAGGAAGACGCGTTCAATGCCGAGCAGAACGCGCGCCTCGTGAAAAATGCCGAGGCGTATTACCGCTCGCTGTACCTGAGCGACGTTTCATCGTGGAACCTGCGCGACCGGCACATGGTCGAGACGCTGGGCGAAGTGGAGCGGCACCTCTGGCGCGGCAGCGAGCGCCCGAAGATCGTGGTGTGGGCCCACAACTCGCACCTGGGCGATGCGCGGGCGACCGAAATGGGCGAGGAACGCGGCGAGCTCAACGTCGGCCAACTGGTGCGTGAACGCCAGGGCCGCGACGCGGTGCTGGTGGGCTTTACCACCCACACCGGCACCGTGATGGCGGCCTCCGACTGGGGCGCCGCCGGCGAGCGCAAACACGTTCTGCCTTCGCGGCCGGACAGCTACGAGGCCTTGATGCACGAGACCGGACTCGAGCGCTTCATGCTGCCCTTGCGCGGCGAAGGCAGCCACTATTTCGCGCTGCGGGAGCAGCGGCTCGAACGCGCCATCGGCGTCATCTACCGGCCCGACACCGAGCGGCAGAGCCACTACTTCTTCGCGCGGCTGCCGGTGCAGTTCGATGCGCTGCTGCACATCGACCGTACCCAGGCGGTGGTTCCGCTGGACAGCCCTGTCCCGCCAGACGACGTGGGCGTGCCCGAAACCTATCCATCCGGCAAATAGCCTCCTAGCCCCCGGGCCGCATGCTCGCTACTGGGCGACGATCACGCCCTCCAGCGGCTGCAGCGTCAGCGCGCCCTTCACCGCGCCGGTCCGGTCGGCATGGGTCGAAGCCAGCACCACGACTTCGTGCGGCAGCAGGTCGGTGCGAACCCGCGTTTCCGTGATGCCGAAGTTCAGCAGCACCACCAGCCGCCTCGTGCCCGAGGTTCTTGCATAGGCCAGCACGTCGGCGCCGGCATCGAGCTGCTCGTGGCTGCCCTCGTGCAGCGCGGGCTCATGGCGGCGCAGCGCAATCAGCCGCTTGTAGAGCTGCAGCATCGAGGCGGGATCGGCCAGTTGCACTTCCACGTTGCGCATGTGCCAGTCGCCGCCGAGCCGCAGCCAGGGCGTGCCGTCGGTAAAGCCCGCCGCGTGCGCGCGGCTCCACTGCATGGGCGTGCGCTGCGGGTCGCGCCCCAGGCCCTTTCCGGGCTCGTTCTTCTCGAAGGGGTCTTGCACTTCCTCGGGCGGAATGGGAACGTCGGTCAGGCCGATCTCGTCGCCGTAGTAGAGCGTGGGCGTGCCGCGCAGCGTGAGCAGCAGCATGGCCGCGAGCCGCGCCCTCTCCTGCCCCACGCGGCTCGCGATGCGCGGCTTGTCGTGGTTGCCCAGCACCCAGTTGGGCGCCGCGCCGTGCGGCAGCGCCGCTTCGTAGTTGCGCACGATGCGGTCGATTTCGGACGCATGCCACGGCGCCGTGATGAGCTGGAAGTTGAAGGGCAGCTGCACGCCCTGCAGCAGGCCCTCGGAGGTTGCGCCGTAGTAGGCCATGAGCCGTTCGAGCGGCAGATAAAGCTCGCCGATCAATACGCGCGCCGAGCTTTCATCGCTGAACTCATCCGCCACCCGGCGCAACTCGGCGACGATGTCCTGCATCTCCGGGCGGTCGGTGGTGTAGAGCGCGAGCAGGCGGTGCGAAGGGTCCTGCCCCGGCTGGAAGGCCGGGTTCGGCGGGTTGTCGCGGAACAGCTCGTCCTTGATGAGGTGGTAGAGCACGTCGATGCGAAAACCATCCACCCCGCGCCGCAGCCAGAAGCGCAGCACCTCGTACATGGCTTTGCGCACTTCGGGGTTGCGCCAGTTCAGGTCGGGCTGCTCCTTCAGGAACGAATGGCAGTAGTACTGCCCGCTGGCCTCGTCGAAGGTCCATGCCGGCCCGCCGAAATTGCTGAGCCAGTTGTTGGGCGGGCCGCCGCCCGGAGCCGGGTCGCGCCACAGGTACCAGTCGCGCCGGGGGGTGTTGCGCGAGGCCCGGCTTTGCACAAACCACGGGTGCTGGTCCGACGTATGGTTGGGCACGAAGTCCAGCACCAGCTTGAGGCCCCGCGCCTTGCACTCGGCGGCCAGCGCATCGAAGTCCTGCAGCGTGCCAAAGCGCGAATCGATGTTGCAGTAGTCGGAAATGTCGTACCCGAAGTCGGCCATTGGTGAGGGGTAGATAGGCGATATCCAGACAGCGTCCACGCCGAGCTCGACCAGATAATCAAGCCGCTTCTGTATGCCCCGCAAGTCGCCGATGCCGTCTCCGTCGCTGTCCTGGAACGAACGCGGATAGATCTGATAAACGATTCCGTTCTTCCACCAAGCATCGGCCGACATCGAGTTTCCTTTCGTGTTCTGTGTTGCGAGGCTTCCATTTTTAGGAGGTTCCCCGGGCATGATCAACGACCTTGGTACAAGAACGCCGTGGTGTATTGCCTCTCGGTGGGAACCTTCATGGATTCCAACGGAGACGGCTGCGGCGACTTCGAGGGCCTGACGCGGCGGCTGGAGTACCTTCACGGCCTTGGCGTGACCACGCTGTGGTTGATGCCGTTCCACCCTTCGCCGGGGCGTGACGACGGCTACGATGTTTCGGACTATTACAACGTAGACCCTCGCTTCGGCACGCTCGGCGACTTCGTCGAGTTCACGCATTCGGCCGAGCAACTCGGCATGCGCGTGCTGATGGACCTGGTGGTCAACCACACCTCGACCCAGCACCCCTGGTTTCAGGAAGCGCGCAAGAGCCGGAAATCAAAATACCACGACTGGTATGTGTGGTCAGACAAGAAGCCGCCCCGCTCCACCGACGGTGTGGTCTTTCCGGGCGTGCAGAAGTCGACCTGGACTTTCGACAAGGTCGCCAGGCGCTGGTACTTTCATCGCTTCTACGAGTTCCAGGCCGACTTGAACACGGCCAACCCGCATGTGCAGGCCGAGATCCTGAAGATCATGGGCTTCTGGACGCAGCTGGGTGTGTCGGGCTTTCGCATGGACGCGGTGCCCTTCGTCATCGGCGCGAAGGGGCCGAAGGTCGTGTACCCCACGGAGCGGTTCGACATGCTGCGGCAGTTCCGCGAACTGCTTCAATGGCGACGGGGCGACGCCATCATCCTGGCCGAAGCCAACGTGCTGCCCAAGACCAACATGGCGTACTTCGGCGATGAGGGCGAGCGGCTGCACATGATGTTCAACTTCCAGGTCAACCAGAACCTGTTCTATGCCATGGCCGTGGGCGACACCCGGCCGCTGGTCAAGGCGCTGGAGGCCACGCGGGAGCGCCCCGCCACTTCGCAGTGGGTCATGTTCCTGCGCAACCACGACGAGCTCGACCTCGGGCGCCTGCGGCCCGCACAGCGCAAGCGCGTGTTCGAGGCCTTCGGGCCCGACAAGGACATGCAGCTCTATGACCGCGGCATACGCCGCCGCCTGGCGCCGATGCTCGGCGGCAACCGGCGGCGGCTCGAGCTGGCCTACAGCCTGATGCTCACCCTGCCCGGCACGCCGGTCATGCGCTACGGCGACGAGATCGGCATGGGCGACGACCTGAGCCTGCCGGAGCGCAACTGTGCGCGTACGCCCATGCAGTGGTCGACGGAGCGCCAGGGCGGGTTCACCACCTCGTCCAAGCCGGTGCTCCCGGTGGTCACGGGCGGCGCCTACGGCTTCGAGCATGTGAACGTGGCGGCGCAGCGGCGCGACCCCGACTCGCTGCTCAACTGGATGGAGCGCGTGTTCCGCATGCGCAAGGAGGTGCCCGAGATCGGCTGGGGCGACTTCACGGTCATTCCCAACGATGAGCACGCGGTGCTGGTGGTGCGCTACGAATGGCGCGGCAACGCGGTGGTCTTCGTCCACAATTTCGATGCGAACCCGCTGGAGATCAAGCTCGATGCCAAGGCGCTGGGCAAGCACGGCGGGCAACTCATCAACCTGTTGTCGAACGCGCACAGCCGCGCCAATTCAAAAGGAAAGCACTGCATGGTGATCGAGTCGTACGGCTACCGGTGGTTTCGCGTGGGCGCGCTGGACTACCTGCTCAAGCGAGACGAGATGTGAGCCCCTCCCCGGTAACGCAGCGAGGCATGGGGGATTGCGCGAAGTACCCGGGACCCTGCTTCTGACACACTACATGCGCAACGCGGATTCCCTCGCGATGCCTGTCCACGACAATGAACACATCAGGTCTCCGGAAGATTCGCATCAACTTGAATACGCGCCTCGGCATCGGCGTTGCCGCGGTGGTGCTGGCAGCCACGGCCGCCATCGGCACGGTGGCATTGCAGCTGGTCAAGTCCAGCATGAGGGCCTCGATCGAAAGCGAAGAGTTCGCGAGACTGTCGGCCGTTGCAAACACGGTCGACCAGAAGTTCGTCAGCCGGCGCATCCTGCTCGAGACCTTTGCCACCAGCGTGGAATCGAACGACTTCCAGGACCCGGAGGCACTGCAGGCCTTTCTTGAAAAGCACCAGCCGCTGCACAAGGCTTTCAGTAATGTGGCGTTCTTCACCGCCGAGGGCGACCTGATCGCCAGCCTGAACGGCGCGCAGCAGTCCGGCAGGGTGAACATCAAGGACCGCCCCTATTTCCAGAAAACGCTTGCGTCCAAGGCCAGCGTCATTTCGGAGCCCTACCTCAACCGGCTGAGCGGCCTGGCGCAGATCGCCATTACCGAGCCGGTGCTGGACCCGGCCAACAACGTGAAGTACGTGATCTCGGGCGCCCTGAACCTGAAGGACCGCAACCTGCTGGGCGAGCTGGCCGACGTGAAGTTTGGCGAAACCGGCTACCTGTTCATCACCAGCACTGAGGGCGTGGTGATCGACCACCCGCGCACCGAACTCATCATCAACCAGACCGGCCTGAAGGGTGCCGGCAACCCCGAGATCGACCGCCCGATGGAGGGCTACGAAGGCGCCGCGGAAGGCGTCAACCACGCGGGCGTGCAAGGCCTTTATTCCTTCAAGCGCATACAGCAGACGAACTGGGTCATCGGCGCGATGTACCCGACCGCGGAAGCGTTTGCGCGCATCGATGCCATCGAACGCGCAGCCTGGGTGGGCGCGCTGGTGCTCGCGGTCATTGCCGGGGCCGTGGCGCTCACGGTCGTGAGCTGGCAGCTCAGGCCGCTGCGCTACCTGCACCGGCACATGCTGGACGTGGACAACGCGGCGCTCGAAAGAACCTTGCCCCGCACCTATCCGAACGATGAGATAGGCGACATTGCGCGAACCTTCGACGAACTGATGCGCCAGCGCAAGACGGGCGAGAAGTTCCTGCGCGACATCACCGACAACCTGCCCGCGCTGGTGTCGCACGTGGATGCGCAGGGCCGCTATACCTTCGTGAACGCCCCGCTCTGCAGAAAGCTCGATCGCGGCGCGGCGCAGCTGATCGGTCGCACGGCGCAGCCGATTGGCGAGAACGAAGCGGTGGACGCCGCCGTTCAGCGCGTGCTGGCCGGCGAGGCGGTCAGCTTCGAAAGCCGGGGCGACGCACGCCTTCGCGAGGAAGACCGCTTCTTCCAGACCGAGCTGATTCCCGACCGCGACCAGGCCGGGCAGGTGCGCGGCTACTACGCCATGACCTTCGACGTGACCGAGCGCAAGCGCATCGAGGTGAGCCTTGCGCACAGCGAAGCGCAGGTGCGCATCATTGCCGACAACATCCCCGCCCTGGTCTCGCATGTCGATTCGTCCCTGAGATACACCTTCGTGAATGCGAAGGTCAAGGCGCTGCACAAGGACAGGGCCATGATCGGTCGCTCGATGCCCGAGGTGCGCGGCGCCGAGGACTTCGCCGTCGTCGAAGACTCCTACCAGCGCGCGCTTGCCGGCGAAACGGTGGTCATCGAAAAATCCGGCGATCCCTCGTTGGGCATCGGCCACCGCACTTTCAAGGCGCACTACATCCCAGACCGGGACGCGGACGGCGTGGTGCAAGGCGTGTTCGCCATGACCTTCGACATCACCGACGAGGTGAACATCCGCAAGGCCCTGACTGAACAGCAGAAGCGGCTACGCGACGTGACCGACAACATTCCCGCGCTGGTGGGCTACTTCGACAACGACGAGAACTGCCTTTTTGCGAATGTGCGGGCGCGGCGGATGGCGGGCCTGGACGACGGCCCGCTCACCGGCGTAAACCTGCACAGGGCCGTGGGCGACACGGTGTACCGGCAGCAGCAGCCCTACCTTCCCATGGTGCGCGAGGGCAAGGCGGTGAGGTTTCCGGTGCGCACGCCGCTGCATGGCAAGACCGGCTACTTCCAGGTCAACCTCATTCCCGACAAGGACCTGGAAGGCAAGGTGCTGGGCTTCTATCTCATGACCTTCAACATCACCGCGCTGAAGAAGGCCGAGGTGCGGCAGGCCGAAAGCGAGATGCGCCTGCGCACCATCACGGACAACCTGCCGGCGCTCATCACCTACATCGACCGCGACGAAAAGATCACCTTCGCCAACGCCACTTACCGCGAATGGCTGGGCGTGGAGCCATCCGCCATCCTGGGCCACCACATCAGCGACGTCGCGGGCCCCGACCTGTATCTCTCGCGCAAGCCCATGATCCAGCGCGCGCTGGCGGGCGAGCGGGTCGAGTTCGAGGCCCAGACCCTCACGCAGGGAGGCGAGCGCGTCACACGCGTGAGCTATGTGCCCGACACCGGCCCCGACGGCGTCACGCGCGGCATCTTTTCTCTGAGCCTGGACATCAGTGCGCTGAAAGCGGTGGAGCGCAAGCTGATCGACCTGGCGCGGGTGGACACGCTCACCGGCCTGGCCAACCGGCTTGCGTTCAACGAGTTCCTGCCCGGTGCCATTGCCCGCGCGCAGCGCACGCAAAGCGCGCTGGCGGTGCTGTTTCTCGACATCGACCGCTTCAAGACCATCAACGACACGCTCGGCCATGCAACAGGCGACGGCGTGCTGGTGGAATACGCCCGCCGCCTGCTGGCGAGCGTGCGAGCCACCGACACCGTGGCCCGCCTTGCGGGCGACGAATTCGTGGTGGTGCTCGAAAACCTGCAGGCGAAAGAAGCGGCCGCCGCCATTGCGCGGAAGATCGTCGATCAGATCGGCGGCGCGCCGTTCGAACTCGACGGGCAGCGCCTTCGCGTCACCACCAGCATCGGCGTGGCATTTCACCCCGCGGACGAAGCGCCCGCCACGCCGTCGGAGTTGCTCGCGCGCGCCGACGCCGCGCTGTACCGCGCGAAGTCCGCGGGACGCAATACCTACGGTTTTTCCGATTGACGCGCTTCAATTGAGAAATTGAGAACTTTGGTAGTGACGCGGCATTGCAGCGAGCCTTCGCACGAGGTCTGCTCCTGCTGACAAGCCTGCCCGGGCACCCCAGAATCACCGCAACAGGAGATTCAATTCAATGTCGCCCACCGAAGTCGTCACGCCCGAGCAGTTGCTGCACGCCCTGGAAGTTCAAAGCCGCATGCCGATCCTGCGGATCGGCCAGGCGCTGATGGCCCTCGGCGCGGTGACCGAGGAGCAGTTGCGCGAAGGCTTGGCGCAGCAGCAGCTCGACCGCAGCGTGCCGTTGGGCGAAACCTTGGTCCGCATGGGCGTGGTCACCCGAGAGCAGCTGAAGGCCGCGCTGGTACGAAAGATGGGTTACCCGCTGGTCAACCTGCACTTGTTCCCGGTCGCCATCGACGCCTTGCGTACCATCAGCCACGGCGTTGCGCGTCGCCTGCAGGTCATGCCGCTGATGATCCACCAGGGCCGCCTCATCCTTGCAATGGACGATCCGGCCAGCCGCCACGCCGCCATCGACGAAGTGGAGTTCATCTCGCAGATGAAGGTGGTGCCGGTGATCGGCGAATGCCTTGTGCTGGACACGGTGCTCTACAAGGCCTATGGAAAGATCGGCAGCGACACCGTGCTGGACCCGACCATCGTGCACGATCCGTCGCGCCCGCTCGACTTCGAGCCGGCCGCCACCAGCGAGCTCCTGGTCACGCTCGAGAAGGAACGCCCCACTCCCGCGCTCGAAGAAGAAAAAAGCATCGAGCAGTCGGACAACTCGCTGGTGCGAATGATCAACAGCATGATCGTCGACGCGCACCGCGAGGGCGTGTCCGACATCCACATCGAAAGCTATCCAGGCAAGGAAAAGACGCGCATCCGCTTTCGGCGCGACGGACGGCTGCGCACCCACCTGGAGCTGCCGGCCAGCTACCGCAACGCGGTGGTCGCGCGCGTGAAGATCATGTGCGACCTGGACATCAGCGAAAAGCGCAAGCCGCAGGACGGCAAGATCAACTTTGCCAAGTACTCGCCGCAGCACCGCATCGAGCTGCGCGTGGCAACCATTCCGACCAGCAACGGCCTGGAAGACGTGGTCATGCGCATCCTGGCTTCGGCAAAACCCATTGAGCTGGACCAACTCGGCCTGTCGCAGCGCAACCTGTCGGAGTTCACCAAGGCGGTGGAGCGCCCCTACGGCATGGTGCTGTGCGTGGGCCCCACGGGTTCGGGCAAGACCACCACGCTGCACTCGGCGCTCATGCACATCAACACGCCGGAACGAAAGATCTGGACGGCCGAGGACCCCATCGAAATCACCCAGCCGGGCCTGCGGCAGGTGCAGGTCAACCCGCGCATCGAGTGGACCTTTGCCAAGGCGCTGCGCGCCTTCGTGCGCGCGGACCCGGACGTGATCATGGTCGGCGAAATCCGCGACGAGGAAACCGCCAAGACCGCTATCGAGGCCTCGCTGACGGGCCACCTGGTGCTCTCGACGCTGCACACCAACAGCGCGCCCGAAACCGTGACCCGGCTGCTGGACATGGGCATGGACCCGTTCAACTTCGCGGATTCGCTGCTGGCCGTGCTGGCGCAACGCCTGGTACGCCGCCTTTGCAGCCACTGCGTGACCAGCCGGCCGATGCGCCCCGAAGAGGTCGAGGAACTGCTGTCCGACTACATGCATTCGTTCGGCGCGCACGACACCCCGGCCGAGCGCGAGTCAGTGCGCCACGGCTGGCACCGCCACTACGGGCAGGACGGCCAGCTGCTCGCCTATGCAAGCACCGGATGCAAGCACTGCGACAACACCGGCTTCAGTGGCCGCGTGGGCATTCACGAGCTGATGGTGATCTCGAAAACGCTGCGGCGGCTGGTGCAGGGCGGCGCCCGTGCCGAAGAGCTGCAGGAAGCGGCGCTGCGCGAAGGCATGCGCACCCTGCGGCAGGACGGCATCGAAAAGGTCCTGGCCGGAAAGACCACCATCGAGGAGGTCCGCGCGACCAGCAACGTCTGAGTCAGCGCCGCGTGCGGCAGCGGCCCGTCACGGAATGGCTGGTCGCTTCAGGCGGCATCCCATGCCACCGCCGGCAGCATGGCCACGGCGGGCCGGGCAAACAGGAAGCCCTGGAACAGGCCCACGCCCAATGCCTGAAGTGCGTGCACTTCGTCGGAGCTTTCGACGCCCTCGGCCACCACCCGGATGCCGAGTTCGCTGCAGGTGCCGACAAAGCCTTTGACGATGCTGAGCCGGACGGGATCGGTGTGGATGTTGCGCACCAGGCCCATGTCGACCTTGACCACGTCGGGCTGAAAGCCCGCCAGGAGTTCGAAGCCGGCATAGGCGGCGCCGAAGTCGTCGATGGCGGAAGTGAAGCCGAAGGCCTTGTGGGCATGAAAGGCGGCGGCAAGCCCCGGCAGATCGGCCACGTGTTCGCACTCGGCAATCTCGAACATCAGGCGGTGCACCGGAAAGTTGCACCGCCGGGCCGTGTCCATGGCGGTGTGGAAGCACTCGGTGCGCTCGGTGAGATCGTTGGGCCACACGTTGAGGCTGAGCCTCGATTCCATGCCCAGCGCCGAAGCCGTCTCGATGGCCTTGATGCGGCAGGCCTCGTGAAACGCGAACCGGTGCCGCGGACTCACGCGTGAAAGCACCTGGACCGCGCCTTCCCCCGACATGCCGCGCACCAGCGCCTCGTGCGCGAAGATCTCGCGCCGCTCGAAATCCACGATCGGCTGGAAAGCCATCACAAACCCGGCATCGGAGCCGGGAAAGCTGGCATTGGCCGCTGTTGGGGTAGTCACTGGTGTGGATTCTCGCGGGGAGAGTGATGTTAATTACTTTTACCTACAACGCGGACGATAGCGTATAAATGTAACCCGCCCATCAGCCAATACCCTTTTGAGCCAACTGGCGAGCGCGTTCGGCGATGGCGAGCCTCTTGGCTTCATCGTAGCCATGGGCCTTGATCGAGAACGCCTTGCTCACGCTGCCCTTGCCTGCGGTGTAGGTAATGGCCAGCCAATAACCGGGGTGGTCGTGGCGGGGCTGCTTGTAGTGCACGCCGCTCACGCCGCTGGAGTTCGACTTGCGAAGGATCTCGGAGCGGGAGCGCTTGCGCGGCGCGGGAGTCGCGGTCGGCGCGCTTGCGGATTTGCGGATCGACTCTTCGGCGGGATGCAGGGCCGCCAGGCCCGTCATGTGCTGCAACTGCTTCGCCCGCTCCTCGATGGCCATGGTGCGCGCCGCATCGCCCCAGTTTTGAATCGGAAAGTTGGCGCGCAGTATTTCGTCGGCCGCGATGTAGGTCTTGGCAAGCCACGACAGCCCTCTTCCGTCGGGCGACACGAGGCAGAAGACGCCCGTCACGCCAGTGGTGTTGTTCGCCCGTTGCTTTTCCGCCCGCTCGCGCCGCGTGGCCGGTGGCACGCTCCGCACGACGGCATCGCGCCATTCCTGCGCCTGCCGCAGCGCATGCTCGGCGCCGCCGTAGCTGCCGTTGCCGAACTGCTGGAAATACCGGACCCCGCGCCGGACGATGGAAACCTCGAAGCCCCACGGGCGGGCATAGATCCCGTACATGGGCGCTGGATTGGGAACACCTTTGGGCATTGGCGAGAATTCTAGGAGGGCAATTCGAGTCCGATCCACACCGGCGCATGATCGCTCGCGCCCGGACGGCCGCGCACCTCGCGGTCCACATTGGCGTCGACCAGCAAAGGCGCGAGCTCCTCGTTCAGCAGCAGGTGGTCGATGCGCAGCCCCGCATTGCGCGGCCAGCGGTTGCGCCAGTAGTCCCAGTAGGTGTAGATCGCCTCGCCCGGATGGCGGGTCCGGATCGCGTCGGTCCACCCCTGGGCCAGCAGGCGCGCAAAGGCGGCGCGGCTTTCGGGCTGCAGCAGCGCGTCATTGCGCCACGAGGCCGGGTTGTAGATGTCGGCGTCGGTCGGCACCACGTTGAAGTCGCCGGCCAGCACAACCGGCAGGCCGCAGCCGTAGAGGCGCTGCGCATGGGCATTGAGCCGCTCGAACCATTCGAGCTTGTAGTCGAACTTGGGGCCAGGCTGCGGATTGCCGTTGGGCAGGTACAGGCAACCGATCACCACGCCGTTCACCACGGCTTCGAGGTAGCGGCTCTGGCTGTCTTCGGAGTTTCCGTCGAGCCCGCGGCCGGTTTCTATCGGCTCCCTTCCGCGCGCGAGGATGGCCACGCCGTTCCATGAACGCTGGCCATGGAACAGCACGCCGTAGCCCGCCTCGCGGATCGCCGCCGCGGGAAAGTTGGCGTCGGGAGACTTCAGTTCCTGCAGGCAGGCGACGTCGGGGCGGGACTCCTCGAGCCATTCGAGCAGGCGTGGAAGCCGACTGTTGATGCCGTTGACGTTGAAGGTCGCAATCTTCACGGGCGCTGCATGAAACAAGAGGAAGTCGGCGAATCATGGCCCGAAAGCCGCCTTCATCTTGTCGGAGAACACGCCCTGCGATGGAGACGTGCGCTGCCTGCCCTTGCCCGTCAGTGCGCCTTGGCACCTTTTTCGTACCACCCCTGCGACCGGTTGACCACGGCAACCACCAGCAGCATCACCGGCACTTCGATCAGCACACCCACCACTGTTGCCAACGCAGCGCCCGATTGAAAGCCGAACAGGCTGATGGCAGTGGCCACTGCAAGCTCGAAGAAGTTGCTGGCGCCGATGAGCGCCGACGGACCGGCCACGCAGTGCGCCACGCCCAGCTTGCGGTTGAGCAGGTAGGCCAGCCCCGAGTTCAGGAACACCTGGATGAGGATGGGCACCGCGAGCAGCGCAATCACCAGCGGCTGGCCGATGATGGCTTCGCCCTGGAACGCGAACAGCAGCACCAGCGTGAGCAGCAGCGCCGAGATCGACCACGGCCCGAGCCGTGCCGCAACGGCCTGGAAGTGCGCCGTGCCCTTCTTGAGCAGTTGCTTGCGCAGCACTTGCGCAATGATCACCGGCACCACGATGTACAGGCCGACCGACGTCAGCAGCGTGTCCCACGGCACGGTGATCGACGAGAGCCCGAGCAGCAGCGCAACCACGGGCGCGAAGGCCACCACCATGATCGCGTCGTTGAGCGCCACCTGCGAGAGCGTGAAGTACGGATCGCCCTTGCACAGCTGGCTCCACACGAACACCATCGCCGTGCACGGCGCGGCCGCCAGCAGGATGAGGCCCGCGATGTAGCTGTCGAGCTGCGTTGGCGGCAGCAGCGGCGCGAACACGTGGCGAATGAAGATCCAGCCTAGCAGCGCCATCGAGAACGGCTTGACCGCCCAGTTGATGAAGAGCGTGACGCCGATGCCGCGCCAATGCGCCTTCACCTGCCCGAGTGCCGCGAAGTCGATCTTCAGCAGCATCGGGATGATCATCACCCAGATGAGCACGCCTACCGGCACGTTGACCTTGGCCACCTCGAGCGAGGCGATGCCCCGGAACACGCCGGGCAGCCACTGGCCCAGCGCAATGCCTACAACGATGCATAGCGCGACCCAGATCGTGAGGTAGCGCTCGAAGAAGCCGATGGCGGGGCGCGGTGCGGATGATGCAAGGGCCGTAGCGGTATGGGTGCTCATTTCAGCACGCACATGCCTGGGCCGCCGCGGGCAGGCAAGCCTCGCCCTGGCAGCAGTTCTCGGTGAGGTAGCCGATGAGCGCGTTCATTCGTTCGAAGGCGGCGCGGTAAATCAGGTTGCGGCCGCTTCGCTCTTGCGTCACAAGGCCGGAATGGGTCAGTTCCTTGAGGTGGAACGAGAGGCTGGTCGCCTGCACGTCCAGCGCATCGACCAGCGCACCGGGCGTAAGCCCCGCGGGGCCCGCCACCACCAGCGCGCGAAAAACCTGGAGGCGCACGGGCTGGGCCAGCGCGGCCAGGGACTTGACGATGTCTTGTTCTTCCATAATTCAATAATAGTTGCATAATCGCAAGAATGCAATCGCCTAACCCATCCATCACCATCTTTCACAACCCCGCGTGCGGCACCTCGCGCAACACGCTGGCGCTGATCCGCAACAGCGGCGAAGAGCCCCGGGTGGTCGAATACCTGAAGACGCCGCCCGGCAAGGAGACGCTGCTCGAGCTGCTCGCCGCCATGAAGATGCAGCCCCGCGCGCTGCTGCGTGAAAAGGGAACACCCTATGCCGAACTCGGGCTGGCCGATCCAAAGTGGACGGACGAACAACTGGTCGACTTCATGCTCGCGCACCCCATCCTGATCAACCGGCCCATCGTGGTCACGCCCCTGGGCACCCGGCTCTGCCGCCCATCCGAAGAAGTGCTCGACATTCTTCCCTCGCCGCAAAAAGGCCCGTTCACCAAGGAAGACGGCGAAGTCGTCATCGACGCGGAGGGCCGCCGTGTCAAACCCGCTGCCTGAGCTTCCGAACATCGATCCCGCCCTGTTCGACCGGCCCTCGCTCGAGCGCCTCTCCGGCAACCCGCCGGCGCGCCACGCACCGCGCTTTCTGCTGCTGTACGGATCGCTCCGCGACCGCTCCTACAGCCGCTTGCTGACCGAAGAGGCCGCACGGCTGCTGCAGGCCATGGGCGGCGAGACACGCATCTTCAACCCCGCCGGGCTGCCCCTGCCGGACAGTGCTCCCGACGACCATCCCAAGGTGCAGGAGCTGCGCGACCTGGCGCAATGGGCCGAAGGCATGGTGTGGTGCTCGCCCGAGCGCCACGGCTCGATGACCGGCATCATGAAGGCGCAGATCGACTGGATTCCGCTGAGCATGGGCGCCGTCCGGCCCACGCAGGGCAAGACGCTCGCAGTCATGCAGGTGTCGGGCGGCTCGCAGTCGTTCAATGCGGTGAACCAGCTGCGCGTGCTCGGGCGCTGGATGCGCATGCTCACCATTCCCAACCAGTCTTCCGTTGCCAAGGCTTTTCTCGAGTTCGACGAAGCCGGGCGCATGAAGCCCTCTTCGTACTACGAGCGGGTGGTCGACGTGATGGAAGAGCTCGTGAAGTTCACCCTGCTCACGCGCGACGCGGCCGGCTACCTGGTCGACCGCTACAGCGAGCGCCGGGAGAGCGCCGAAGAGCTTGCCAAGCGGGTGAACCAGCGCGCGATCTAGGCCATTTTCGCGCCGCGTCCTACGCCGGCATGCAGGCTTTCCGACATCAGCATGCAGAGGCGTAGTTAAGGTGGGTCCGTTCAGGAGGCATGCATGAACCCATCCAAGCCGAACCCCACCCGCACCCCGCGCACCGTGCAGCCCGCAACAAGCCAGCGGGCGCCCGCCACGAAGAAATCCGAAGGCCCGGTGGCCACGCCCAAGGTCAACGAAGGCGCATCGCTCGGCAAGTCCGCCAACTCTTCCGCCGGCGGCGCGGCAGGACAGCTGACACCCAAGGACTGAAGAGGAAAGCCGGGCGCGCGTTGGCCGACAATCGGCGCCCATGAATGCCAAGCCATCGGCAACAGCCCCGGCGACCCCGCCGCAGCCAGCGCCCCGCCCCGTCCGCATTGCGGCCACGTTGATTCTCTTGCGCGACGGCGCCAGCGGCATGGAAGTGCTGCTGCTTCGCCGCGCGGACAAGGCCGACGATCAGAACAGCGGCGCCAGCGTGTTCCCCGGCGGCGTGGTCGACACGCACGACCGCAGCCTGCACCTGATGTGCAAGGGGCTCGACGACGCAGGCGCGAGCAGGCGGCTCGGCGTGGCCGAAGGCGGGCTCGACTACTACGCCGCCGCCGTACGCGAGTGTTTCGAGGAAGCGGGCGTGCTGTTCGCCTGCGACGCCGAAGACCGCGTGGTCGAGCTCGACAGGCTGCCCGCCTCGCGCCTCGAGGCCATGCGGCATGCCGCCGAGCAAGGCACCGACGCGCTGCTGGCCATGTGCGACGCGCAAGGCTGGCGCCTCGCGGTCGACCGGCTCGCCTACTTCAGCCACTGGCTCACGCCGCCCGGCATGCCGCGCCGTTTCGACACGCGCTTTTTCATCGCGGAGATGCCCGCCGGGCAAGGCGTGAAGCCGGACGGCCGCGAGACCGTCGAGCACATGTGGCTCAAGCCGGCCGATGCGGTGCACCCAGACCGCGGGCTCAAGCTGATGAACGTGACGCGCCGCACGCTCGAGCAGCTCGCCGCATTCGAAAGCACCGCCAGCTGCATGGCGCATGCGCGCGGCCTGGCCGGCATTGTGCTGAACATGCCACGCTTGGCCGACGGCCCTGCGGGGCGCCGCGCGGTGAACATCGACGAGCCGGCCTACCAGGAAATCGGCCGCCTCGACCCGCACGGCAACGGCCATGCGCGCTATGCGCTCGAGGCCGGCCTGGCCATGCAGTTGTCCGCACGCGTGCGACGGGTCACGGGGAGCGCCGGCGCATCATTGTCGGAGCCGGGTTCGAACAGCTATTTCATCGGTGGCGAAAGCGGCCCGTGGGCATTGATCGCCCCGCTGCCGCACGGCGCGTTGCCGAACGAGCTGCTGCGCAAAACGGCGCCGGGAGAGGTGCAATGGCTGCTCTCGACCGCGCCGCGCACAGAGGCGGCCGATAAAGCGCTCGAAAGCCTGCGATCGTCGTGGCCCGGTGCCGTCGCGCTGTGGCCTGCTCCTGGCGAATCGCTCGACCTGGGCGGCGCCACGCTGGTGGCCCTTCCCGCCCCGGGCGGCATCTCAGCTCCCGCGCTTCAGTTTCTGCTGCCCGAGGAAAGCACGCTGTTCACCGGCGCAGCCGACCCAACCGCCGTGCATGCCGGCAACGAGGTCGAATGGATTGCGCCTGCCAGCGGCTTCCTGCTGCGGCACGGTGCCTGACCCGCGCACACCTGCACACGCTCACTGCAGCTTGCCGATGGCCGCCTTGAGCTCGTCGATGGAGGCGGGCTTGGGCAAATGCGCATTGAAGCCGGCTTCCAGCGCGCGGCGTGCGTCGGCACGCCGGCCGAAGCCGGACATGGCAATGGAGCGCAGCTCGCGCGTCTCCGGCCGCCGCCGCACTTCGGCAATGAACTGGTAGCCGTCCATCTCGGGCATGCCGAGGTCGGACACCAGCAGGTCGTAGGCATTCGATTCGAGCAGCTCCAGGCCCTTTTTTGCGCTTGGCGCAATATCGACGATCGCGCCCTCGAGCCTCAGCACCTCGGCAAACGGGGCCAGCGCGTCGGCATAGTCGTCCACCGCAAGCACGCGCCAGCCGCGCAGGCTCACTTCGGCCGGGGCTTTTTCCACCACCGCTTCGACCGCCGCCCCCACGCGGGGCAGCCACACGCTGAACTCGGCCCCCAGGCCCAGCCCCGGTGAATGCACTTCGACGCGGCCGCCGTGGGCCCGCGTCAGTTCATGCACCAGCGCCAGGCCGATGCCCAGCCCGCCGTTGGGGGGCGTCACATCGCTGCTGGCCTGGTTGAACATGCCGAACACGTGCGGCAGAAACTCCGGCGCAATGCCGCAGCCGGTGTCGGCCACGATCAGCTTGCCGAAGTTCTCGTCGGCCGCAACGCGCACCGTGATGCGGCCGCCGTCGGGCGTTAACTTCACGGCGTTGCTGAGCAGGTTCCACACGATCTGCTCCATGCGTATGCGGTCGCCGTTGCACAGCACGCCGGCTTCGCAGCTCGCGTCCAGCGTCAGCTTCTTGCCGGCCACATCGTTCACCGCGGCCTGCGCCGTGGTCTGCACCAGCTCGCCCAGGTCGACGGGCACGCGATTCAGCCGCAGCTTGCCGGTGCGGATGCGCGAAAGGTCGAGCAGGTCGTTGATGATGCGCGTCTGGCTGGCCACGGCGCGCTTGATGGTTTCGCCCAGCCGCCGCACCGCCGGCACCTCCGCGGTGGCCGGCATGTGCATCAGCAGCTCGGCATTCATCTGGATGAGGTTGAGCGGCTGCTTCAGCTCGTGCGACATCACCGCCAAAAACTTGTCTTTCAGCTCGTTGGCCGCCTGCGCGCTGAGGCTGGCCTTCTTTTCCTTGAAGAGCCGGTGCTCCTGGGCGAGCTCATGCTGCTTGGTGCCCGTCATGTCGCGCGCGATCTTGGCAAAGCCACCGCCCGCGGCGGGTTCCATCGGCGTGGTCACGCCACTGCAGAAAAAACGGCTGCCGTCCTTTCGCTGGTGCCAGCGCTCGTCTTCGGCCCGGCCCAGTTCCACCGCGCGGCGCATCTCGCGCTCGGGCACGCCGTTGGCCTGGTCTTCGGCGGTGAAGATCACCGCCAGCGGCCGGCCGATCATCTCTTCCTCGCTGTAGCCGAAGATGCGCTGGGCGCCTGCGTTCCAGGTGGTGATCTGGCCCTGCTCGTCGCAGGTGATGATGGCAAAGTCGCGCGTGGTGGCGGCCACCATGCGCAGCCGCTCTTCGCCCGCGCGCACCTTCTCTTCCGCGGCACGCAGTTCGGTAATGTCGAAGAAGTTGAGGATCGCGCCTTCGATCTTGTCTTCGGCCGTGCGGTACGGGAGTATTCGCGCCATGAAGTGGCGCCCGTCCACGCTGGCAACGTGCCGCTCGGTAATGCGCAGGTCCTTGAAGGCCGCGGCCGTGTCTTCCGCAAGCTCCGGGTAGTTGAGCCGGCTCGTGATGTCGAACAGCGAGCGCCCCAGGTCCGACGGAATCAGGTTGAACAGCTTGCTCGCATGCGGCGTATAGCGCTTGATGTGCATGCCGCGGCTCACGAACACCGTTGCAATCTCCGACGAGGTAATGAGGTTCTGCAGGTCGTCGTTGATGTGCCCGCGCTCTTCCACCTTCATCTTGAGCTCGAAGTTCACCGTCACGAGTTCCTCGTTCATCGACTGCAGCTCTTCCTTGCTGGTCTCGAGCTCTTCGGTGGCGGAGCGCAACTCTTCGTTGATGGCCTGCAGCTCCTCGTTGGAGGCCTTCAGTTCCTCGGTCGAGGTTTCGGCGCCTTCGATGGTTTCCTGCAGATGCAGCTTGAGCTGGCGGATCTGGTCTTCCATCTGGCCGATGAGCAGCTCGCGCGCCGCATCGGCCGTCTCGGCGCCCTCGGGACGCACGCTGTCTTCGACCTCGTCGAACACCACCAGCGTAAGCCGCGGTGCGTCTTTGTCTTCACCGTCGCCCTGTTGAAGCGGGCGCACCGTGATGTTCAGGAACACCTGCCGCCCATCGTCACGGCGTTGCACCAGGCGCGTTTCCACGCTGCCTGAAGTTTGCGCGGCTTTGAAGAGCGCGGTGCGCAGCTCCAGCCGCAGGTCGGGCCGCACGTTGTTCAGCAGGTTGTTCGACGGCTCGCCCCCGGCGCGCTCCAGAAAGCGGCCGACACCGCTGGACAGGTGCAGCACCTCGTACTCGCCGTTGATGAGCACGCTGGGCGGCGAGAACTGCTCGAGCGCGCGCTGGTGCAGCTCGGCAAAGCTCAGGCGTTCGGCGCGCTTGGGGGAGCGCAGCGCTTCCATGGGGCTGGGCGCGCCCGGCTTGAACGGCGCATCGCTGATGAGCGGCATGTGGCGCCCGCTCGGCAACTCTGGGTTTGCGCGGTAGATGCGGTTCTTCTTGTCGACCGCGGTGAACAGGCTGCCCACCGCGTCGATCGATTCCGAAGTGCCCAGGAACAGGTAGCCCCCCGGCCGCAGCGCAATGCGGAACATCTCCAGCACATGCGCTTGCGCCGCGCGGTCCAGGTAGATCAGCAGGTTGCGGCAGCAGATGATGTCCAGCCGCGAGAATGGCGGATCGCGCAGCAGGTTGTGCAGCGCAAAGAGCACCGGCTCGCGCACCGTGGTCGCCACGCGGTACTGGTCCTGTTCGGGCACGAAGAACTGCTGCAGCCGCGAGGGTGAAATGTCCTCGGCGATGCCCTGCGCATAAAGGCCCCTGCGCGCCGTGGCAATGGCCCGCCCGTCGATGTCGGTGGCAAAGATCTGTATGTCCAGCGGCTTGGCCTGCTTGTCGATCTGCTCGCGCAGCAGGATGCTCAGCGAATACGCCTCCTCGCCGGTGGCGCAGCCCGCCACCCAGGCGCGCACCTGATCGCCGGGCTGCTTGCTCTCGATCAGCCCCGGCAGCGCATCCTGCTCGAGCGCCTCGAAGGCTTCGGGGTCGCGAAAGAAATTGGTCACGCTGATGAGCATGTCCTGCAGCAACGGAGTCGCCTCTTCGGGATGGTCGTGCAAAAAGTTGCGGTAGGCCGGCAGGTCGGCCAGGCGGTTCACCTGCAGCCGGCGCTCGATGCGCCGCAGCACCGTCGCGCGCTTGTAGTGGCGAAAGTCGTGCCGCGTGTAGGTGCGCAGCAGGCCCATGATTTCCTGCAGCGCTTTTTCTGCCCGCTTGGCCGCCTCGCCCGTGTCGGGCTCCTGGACGAGTTCCGCATGCCCGTCGTAGGGCATGCGAATGCGCTGTGCGTTGAGCCAATGCTGGACCAGGTGCTCGCCCATCTCGGCCGCGGGCAGCACGATGTCGACCATGCCGGTGGCAATGGCGGCGCGCGGCATGCCGTCATGCGCCGCGTCTTCGGGCGACTGCGCCATGGCAATGCCGCCGTGCTCCTTCACGCGCGTGAGCCCCACCGCGCCGTCGCTGCCGGTGCCCGACATCACGATGCAGACGGCCCGCTCCTTGTGCACTGCGGCCATGGTGCGAAAGAACACGTCCACGGCCAGGTGCTGGCCCTTGATCCGCTCGCTGGGCGTGGCCTGCAGGTGGCCGTCGTTCATCGTCAGGTCGACGCCGGGCGGAATCACGTACACGTGGTTCGCCTCGACCGGCACCGGCTGCGTGACCTGCATCACAGGCATTTGCGTGGAGCGCTGCAGTATGGCGGCCGCATTGCTTTCATGCGTGGGCGACAGGTGCAGGATGACGACGAAGGCCATGCCCGCGTCGGCCGGCATCTGCTCGAAGAAGCGGATCAGCGCCTCCAGCCCGCCCGCGGAGGCGCCAATGCCGACGACCGGAAAACTCAGCGTGCTGGGCGTGAGCTTGCGTTCATCGGCGGAGGAAGGCGAAGGCGGATTCGATTTGGGCATTGGGATGTCATTGCGGGAGCCGCGGCCCCCGAGCCTGCCGCGCGGCGGCATTCGATCCTGAAATTCTGCCCCTTGTGGCTGCCATATTCCGGGTTTGCGGTCGGTTTTTTCCCTGATTTTCGCGGTTTGCACCGTGCGGGCCGGGCAAGCCCGCAGACGGCAGGGTTTTCGCGCTGTTCCTACACACCGCGTCGGCCGCATCTTGCCGCCGACGGGCGCTCGCGGCGCATGGTCGCGGTTTTCTCTTCTCCTTCTTGTGAACCCACCATGCAAGCCATGCCATTGCGATTTCTCCTTCCGCTTGCCCTGGGCGCACTGCTCACGGCCTGCGGCGGCAGCAACACCGGTTCCGCCGTCGAATCGCCGGGTGCCGGCAAGAGCGCAAAAATCGCCACGCTCGAAGCCGGCGCCGCCGCCCTGCAGGACAAGCCGCCGCTCGATGCGCTGAACGCGTACCTGGACGGCTTTCATTTCTACAGCGGCAACATGCAGGCCCAGATGGAGGCGCACCACTACTGCTCGGTGCTGAACGAAGAGCTGATCCAGTGCGTGATCTACGACGGCAACGTGAAGAACGCCAGGATCATGGGCGTCGAATACATCGTGAGCGAGCGGCTCTTCAAGTCGCTTCCGCCGCAGGAAAAGGCCCTGTGGCACAGCCATGTGCACGAGGTGAAGTCCGGGCAGCTCATCGCGCCCGGCATTCCGCAGGCCGCCGAACACGAGCTCATGAAGAAACTCATCGGCACCTACGGCAAGACCTTTCACACCTGGCACACAGACATGCACAAGGAACTCCCTACCGGCGTGCCGCAGCTCATGATGGGATTCACCGCCGACGGCCAAGCCAACGCCGACATGGTGGCGCAGCGCGACAAGCGCTTCGGCGTCGATTCCGCGGAGAAGAAAAAGAACCGCGAGGACATACCCGTTCCCGCCATTGCCGAAGGCGCGGACAGCTGGCAAAACGGCAAGGCGGTGCAGCTCGCGGACCCCACCGGCGCCGAGCCCCACGCTGGGCACGGGGCACCGCCCCCCGGCAAGTAGGACGACTGCCATCGCCACAGGGTGCTCGCACCGGCCGACGGCACGTCGTCCGACGTATCGCTCGCGATGCAATGCCTAGCTTCGGAGCGATGCAACCGCCCGCCCTCACCTCCCTTGTCCTTGCCTTCGATTCGTCAGCCCATGCGCCGGCGCCTCCCGCAGCGCAGCCGATGAACATCGGCGTGCTCACCTTTCATCGCTGCATCAACTACGGCTCGTACTGGCAGGCGCGCCTGCTGGCAGAAGCGCTTCGGAACATGGGCCACCGTGCGGTGCTGCTCGACCATCACTCGCACCGCGTGAACATGGCCGAATGGCGCTGCGCCCTTCAGCCGGTGCTGCCCACTCCGGTCTGTGGTGCGGACCGCAAGCTCTATGCGCACAAGACGCGCAAGTTCCTGGCGTCGATCGCCTCGCTCCCGCTCTCGCGCCCATTTGTGCTGGAGAACCCGCAGGACATGGAGGCGTTCGACGCGGTGGTGGTCGGCAGCGACGAGGTGTGGAACCTCTCCCATCCCTGGTATGGGCGCTGCCCGCTTTTCTTCGGCGAAAGAATCCGCGCCAGGCGGCTCGTTGCCTATGCGGCGAGCTTCGGCAACTACCCCGCCGAGCAAGGTTTGCCGCAGCAGTGGGCAAGCATGCTGCACAAATTTCACAGCGTGTCGGTGCGCGACGCCAACTCGCGCGCGCTGCTGGGCAAGGCACTGGGGCACGCACCCGAACTGGTGCTCGACCCTTGCCTGCAGTTCGCGCCGCCGGCATCAGGCGTGCCTCACCGCAAGAGCGGACAGGCGCCGCGCCACGTGGCCGTGTATGGCCACAACTTCAGCGACTGGTTCGTGGTGCGCATGCGCGAGTGGGCGCGCAAGCGGAATATGCGCCTGGTGAGCATCGGCTACCGCAACGACTGGGCCGACACCCAGTGGCTCACCGCCGGCCCCGAAGACTTCGCGCGCTTCATGGCCGATGCGGACGCGGTGGCAACCAACTTCTTTCACGGCTGCGTCTTCGGGCTGCGAAACCGCAAGCCCTTTCTCTGCGAGAACTCGGCCTACCGCGCGATCAAGATCCGCGACCTGCTGTTTGCGCTCGGCGCGCAGCATCATCTGGCGGATGCCGGCACGCCGGCTTCGCACTGCGACGCGGTGTTGTCCGAACCGCTCGCGCCTTCGGTCGAGGCTCGCATCGCGGCCCTGCGTGCCTCGTCGGCAGGCTTCCTCCACCAGGCGCTGCGGGAGGAGTCGGATGCCCCCGCACGGGAGCGTGCCCATGCATGAACGGCGGCTGCAGCCGACACCCGCCAGCATCGTGCGCTCGGGCCTTTGCATCGGGTGCGGCAGCTGCGTCGCGCAGTCGCGCAGCGCGGAGCCGGCGCCCTTGGCGACCGGCAGCGAGGCGCCCCTCATGCGGCTCGACGGATACGGCGAGCTCAAGCCCCAGGGCCCCGCGGAGTGGCTGCGCATGGGCCCCACGGCCTTCTCTCGCACCTGCCCTTTCTCTCCATCGGCGCGCAACGAAACCGAACTCGCGACCGACCTGTTCCCCGGTGCCGTTCATGACGATCCGCTGGTAGGCCGCTTCGACGGTGCCTACGTGGGGCATGCCGACGAAGCAGACTTTCGCGCGCAAGGCAGTTCCGGCGGCATGGTCAGCTGGACCGCCGCGGAGCTGCTGCGTGCGGGCTTGGTCGATGCGGTGGCCCATGTGCTGCCGTCCGGTGGCGACCGCTTCTTTCGCTACGGCCTGTCGCGCACGCCCGAGGAGATCGGCACCGGCGCCAAGTCGCGCTACTACCCGGTCGAAATGTCGGAAGTGCTCGAGACGATTCGCGCCGTTCCGGGCCGCTATGCCGTGGTCGGCGTGCCCTGCTTCATCAAGGCCGTGCAGCTGCTGCGGCGCGAAGACCCGCTGATGCGCGAGCGCATTGCGTTCACGCTGGGCCTGTTTTGCGGCCACATGAAGAGCGCGCGCCTGGTCGAGAGCTTCGCCTATCAGATGGGCGTGAACGTCGCGGACATCCGCAGCGTGGAATACCGGCTGAAAAACGAGCGGCGGCCCGCCAACTGGTACACCGCGCAGTTCGTGCTGCGCGACGGCCGCAGCGTGCAGCGCGACTGGTTCCACCTGGCGGAGGGCGACTGGGGATCGGGCTTCTTCCAGAACGAGGCCTGCAATTTCTGCGACGACGTGGTTTCGGAAACGGCGGACATCTCCTTCGGCGATGCATGGGTGGAGCCCTACGCGTCGGACGGCCGCGGAACCAACGTGGTGATCGTTCGCTCGCCGGTGCTGCACGAACTCGTTGCCAACGCCATGGCCGCCGCGCGCCTGAAACTGACGCCGGTCGATGCGGCGTTTCTTGCGCAAACGCAGGCCGCGGGTTTTCGCCAGCGGCGCGAAGGCCTGGCCTATCGCCTCAGCTGGCGGCGGCGCGCCTGGCGGAGAGGCGTTCTGCAGCCCGTCAAGCGGGTGCCCCCCGGCCGGGCGTTGCCCTGGCGCCGAAAGCTCATCTACCGCATGCGCGCCGCCATCACCCGATGGAGCCGGCAGCTGTTCGCGGCCACGCGACGCGCGGGCGGCCGTTCGCTCTACGTGCACTGGGCGCGCGGTGCGCTGTCGCTCTACCACGCACTGGCCTATTCACGGGGGCGCATCGGCTCCTGGGTGGCCCGGCTGGCGCCGGACGACCGGGGCGGCTGAAGCCCGCGGCCTCAATCAACCGCCGCCAACGCCCACGTTCACCTTGCCCGTGCCGCCGCACTCGGGGCAGCTTTCGCCGCTGCTACGGCGCCCGCTGCCGCCGCACAGGCGGCACACGGTTTCGCCGGTACCGGGAGCGCCGGGCGGAGCCTCGTCGCCGGGCTGCATCGGCGGGGGTTGCACCAAATCGATGGATGCGCCCGGGTCTTCCTCGCCTGCAACCGATTCCGTAAACGCGCCAGGCCGGATCTCTTTGACCGAATCTTTGTTCATGCCTGTCTGCACCCCAAGAAGTGGAACACGGCAGCAAGCATCGGCTGCATGCAAGCGCGCCGCGCCAGCAGACGCCCACAGGCCCCGTCGGATAGCGCCCACAGCCCGCGGCCGCACCACGCATGGGCATGCCGATTGCCGAAAACGCGTCGGCGCATCGCCGGTATTCCACCGCACGGCCCGCAGCCGGAGAAGAAATTGCCAGGCCCCATTGACCGCACCACCACCGCCCCCGAGATTGCCCGCGCAAACGCCCAGGCACCCGAGGCGGACAACGCGCACGCCGCAGTGCGCTGGAACCTCCGGCGCAATATCGCAATGAAGCCGCGCGTCTTCATGCTGCACATCGGCGCGGCGGCCAGCATCAGCTGCGCAATCGGCGTCGGGTTCTGCATTGCAGGCTATCCGCTGGTGCTGGCCTTCTGCGCCTGCCAGGCCCTTGCGCTGCTGGCTGCCATGGTCCATTACGCGGTTCATGCGCTCGACGGCGAGCAGCTCGTGCTCACCGGCGAGGCGCTCGAAGTGCGATGCACGCGCGGCTTCCGCTCGCATACCGTTCGCCTCGACCCTTGCTGGACGCGGCTCGAATGCACGGCGGGCGCCGAGCCGCCCACGCTGTGCAGCGGCCGCACCCGCGTGCCCGTGGCGGTGTACCTGGCCGAGCCGCAGCGCCGCCGGTTTGCCGCGGAGTTCGGCCGCATGCTCGCTGGCGCCCGCATGCCGGGCACGGTCGATCGCACGCCGGGCACGGCCGATTGCACCTCATAGCGCGTCGTCGCACCAGGCATGCGGCTTGCCGAACGCGAGTGCCCTTCACCCCACGCGCCACCACCATGAGCTCCACCCCGCATCAATTTTCTTCCCTGGCCGCGGCAAACGATGCACTGCCGGCCGCGGACGCGCATGACGAGCACCACGCCATGCCCTACGGCTGGCGCCGGTGGGTGCTGGCCACCAACCACAAGGACATCGGCACGCTGTACCTCCTGTTCAGCCTCACGATGCTGATGGTGGGCGGGGTGCTCGCGCTGGGCATTCGCGCCGAGCTGTTCCAGCCCGGGCTGCAACTGCTCAACCCCGAGGTGTACAACCAGTTCGTCACCATCCACGGGCTGGTCATGGTTTTCGGCGCCATCATGCCGGCCTTCGTGGGCTTTGCGAACTGGATGATTCCGCTGCAGGTCGGCGCATCGGACATGGCCTTTGCCCGCATGAACAACTTCAGCTTCTGGCTGCTGCCGCCGGCCGGGCTGATGCTGATTGCGCCCTTCTTCACGGCCGACGGCGCGGCCGCTTCGGGCTGGACGCTCTACCCGCCCCTGAGCCTGCAGATGGGCCCGGCCATGGACGCCGGCATTTTTGCGGTGCACATCATGGGCGCGAGTTCGATCATGGGTGCCATCAACATCATCGTCAC
This sequence comes from Variovorax sp. CCNWLW186, assembly GCF_037203865.1. Lineage (NCBI taxonomy): Bacteria > Pseudomonadati > Pseudomonadota > Betaproteobacteria > Burkholderiales > Comamonadaceae > Variovorax > Variovorax sp. CCNWLW186. The sequence continues at coordinate 78,206 of NZ_JBBCBO010000010.1, forward strand.
CATCTTGAACATGCGCGCGCCCGGCATGTCCCTCATGAAGATGCCGATGTTCTGCTGGACCTGGCTCATTACCGCCTACCTGCTGATTGCGGTGATGCCGGTGCTGGCCGGCGCGGTGACCATGCTGCTGACGGACCGGCACTTCGGCACCAGCTTTTTCAACCCCGCGGGCGGCGGCGACCCGGTGCTGTTCCAGCACATCTTCTGGTTCTTCGGCCACCCGGAGGTCTACATCATGATCCTGCCGGCCTTCGGCATCATCAGCCAGGTGGTGCCGGCCTTCTCGCGCAAGCGGCTGTTCGGCTATGCGTCGATGGTCTATGCCACGGCGTCCATCGCCATCCTGTCGTTCATCGTGTGGGCGCACCACATGTTCACCACCGGCATGCCGGTGACGGGGCAGCTCTTCTTCATGTACGCCACCATGCTGGTGGCGGTGCCCACGGCGGTGAAGGTGTTCAACTGGATCGCGACCATGTGGCAGTCGTCGCTGACGCTCGAAACGCCGATGCTCTTTGCGCTGGGCTTCATCTTCGTGTTTTCGATCGGCGGGCTCAGCGGGGTGATTCTTTCCATTTCGCCCATCGACATCCAGGTGCACGACACGCACTACGTGGTGGCGCACTTCCACTACGTGCTGGTGGCGGGCTCGCTCTTTGCGATGTTTTCGGGCTACTACTACTGGTCGCCCAAATGGACCGGTGTGATGTACGACGAGCTTCGCGGCCAGATTCACTTCTGGGTGTCGATCACGAGCTTCAACGTGGGCTTCTTTCCTTTGCACTTTCTCGGGCTCGCGGGCATGCCGCGCCGCTATGCGGACTATCCGATGCAGTTTGCCGACTTCAACCATATCGCCAGCATCGGCGCCTTCGTCTTCGGGCTGGCACAGGCCTACTTCGTCTTCTTCATCGTGCTGCCTGCGATGAGGAAGCGCGGGCAACCCGCGCCCGCCAAACCGTGGGAAGGCGCCGAGGGGCTCGAGTGGGAAGTGCCTTCGCCCGCCCCCTTCCATACCTTCGAGACCCCGCCCCGGCTGGACAGCACCGCCACCCGGGTGGTCGGCTGAACCGTGCCGCCGGCAGCAAAGACGAAGCGAGGCACCGCCAAGCGCGCGAGTGCCAACAGGCGCGCAAGCACGGGTGCGCGCGCCGCACCGCGCATCGTGGTGCAAAAGCCCGACGACGAAAAGCTCGCCCAGCTGCGCGAAGCCCACCGGCGCGGCAAGGTCGTGCTGTTCGTGGGCGCGGGCATCTCGATGGGCCTGGGCCTGCCGCCGTGGTCGGCGCTCATCGAGCACATGGCACAGGAGCTCGGCATCGATGCGCACTCTTTCGGCGACAAGGGCGGCTATCTGACGCTGGCCGAATACTTCCGTCTCCGGCACGGCAGCATCGGCCCGCTGCGCAGCTGGATGGACCGCGAGTGGCACAGCGGCGACGTTCGGGTGGAAAGCTCGCGCATCCACGAGCTGCTGGCCAAGGGCCGCTTCCCGATCATCTACACCACCAACTACGACCGGTGGCTGGAGACCGCCTTCGAGCACCACAAGGTGGAGTACACCAAGATCGTGAGCGTTGCCGACCTTGCCAAGCTGCACCCCGGCGTCACGCAGATCATCAAGTTCCACGGCGACCTGGAGGACGACGCCTCCATCGTGCTCGACGAAAGCAGCTACTTCGCCCGGCTCGACTTCGAGTCGCCGCTGGACATCAAGCTGCGCGCCGACGTGCTCGGGCGCTCGGTGGTCTTCATCGGGTACAGCCTGGCGGACGTGAACATCCGCTACCTGTTCTACAAGCTCTCGCGGCTGTGGAAGCAGTCGGTGCCCGACGTGGCGCAGCCGGTTTCGTACCTTTTCTCGCCCTCGGCCAACGAGGTGCAGCAGGCCGTGCTCGCGCAGTGGGGCATCGAGATGATCCCGCTGGCGCGCGACGATCCGTCGAAGGCGCTGATCGAATTCCTGGAGGCCGTGGTCGGCTGACCCAGGGGTTGCCAGTGCGCCCTAGCGGCGCGCGTCCGGATCGGTTTCGCCCTTGTGCGGTTTTGGCGCGTCCCTCGGCGGAGGCTTCTCGCCCACCTGCATGCTTTGCGAGGCATTGGTGCCGATGTCGCGCGAGCCCGGATAGCCGTGGCGCTTGTTCGCCTCGCGGCCGATCTCGCTTCCCTCTTCAGGGCTGTCTTGCCCCACGGCGCGGTTCTGGTCGATGTTCACGGGCGATTGTTCGGGAGGACGGGTCATTCTTTACTCCTGGATACCGGCTCGGCGGCGTTGCCCAGCGGATTTGCAATTCATGATGGCCGACACCGCGGCGCACCTTGTCGTCCTGGCGCCGAGGCCGCTGTAAGCCGCTTCCCGTGCTTTCCGGCGCTTGCAAAACTTGCGGCAAATAGCGGAACGCGCGGCGGCCCTTGCCCTTGCCCTCGCGCCGGGCACGCCGTATGCCATGGAAAGTGTCGCCTTCAATGTTCCAGATTCACATGTCCCAATCTTCCATGGTCGACGACTCGAAGGATCTGAGCCGCTGCGTGCACGACGCGCGCAATGCGCTGGCCGCGATCTCGTCCGCGAGCGAGGTGCTCGCCCGGGTCGAACTTCCGCACGACGTGCTGCACGAAGCGGCGGTCGTGGTGTCGAGGCAGGTCCGCCAGCTCTCGGCCCGGATGAGCGAACTCGTCGTCCACGCGCAGCGGGCCGCGGGCGAACCCGGCCGAGCACTGGTGGTGTCGGACGATGCCAGGCTGCTGGCGGTGCTGAGTGGGCTTCTTTCGGACGCGGGCTACAAGGTCGACCTTGCCGCGAGCAGCGACGGCGGCTACAACGTCCTCATGAAGCGAGCGCCTGAAATCGCGGTGGTCGACGTGCGGACCTCGACCGGCTCGGGGCTGGCGATGGGCCGGCGCGCGCGAGACGCCGGCTTCGAAGGCCGCATGGTGGCCGTGTGGGGTTCACCGCTGGCGCAAGACCAGCAGGACAAGGGTGGAATCGCCGGGTTCGATGCCGTGCTTGCAAGGACCTTCGAGCCCGCCGCCCTGCGCGCTGCAATCGCCTGACCGCGGCGGTCCGCTATCTAATCTACTTACTCCTGCTGCGGCGTGGCCGCGGCGGCTCCCTGCGCCCGCGCGCTCAGGCTCTTGGCCCTCGCATTGCGGGCTTCCTCGGGGGTGAATTCATGGGCGAGCCCCAGTTCGTGGGCGGTGCGCCCGCCCTTCCTGGCGATCTCTCTCTGGCGTTCGGGGTCCATTCCTGCAAAGCCTCGCCGGCTGCGAATGCGCCCTTCTTGATCGTTCATTGACATGCTTTCCTTCGCTCCGCGAACACAGTGCGGGCCTGTGCGCGCAACCGTTGCGCGCCGACCTCACTCGGGGCAAACGGCGTGCCCGCCTCTACGGCGGGTTGCGGGCAGGAAAGCGGGCTCCTGGCTCACTCCTCGGCAATGGCCTCTTCCATGGCCTGCGCCTCGGCCAGCGCGCTGAGCTTGCCGTCCGTGGCGGTTTCCTCGGCCAGCGAGGCTTCGAGCAGCGACACGGCTTCTGTGTGCCCGAGTTTCTTGGCCAGCGTGCACAGCGAGTTGTAGCCCGCGATCTCGTAGTGCTCCACCTTGCGCGCCGCGCCGATCAGGGCCGCGTCGAGCACCGGGCCCTTCTCGATCTGGTCGATCAGCGAATCGCCTTCCTCGACCAGGCCGGCCATGCCTTCGCACTTGATGCGCTTGATCTTGATCTGCAGCAGCTCGGCAATCTGTTCGATGCGCTCGACCTGGCCGCGCGTCTCTTCCAGGTGCGTTTCGAAGGCCGAGGTCAGGCCCTCGTCGGTGGCGGCGCGGGCCAGCTTGGGCAGCGAGCGCGTCATCTGCTTTTCTGCGCTGTAGGTGTCGGAGAGCTCGTGGATGAAAAGATCGGAGAGGCTTTTGACGGGCATGTTGGTTCCTGAAAAAACGAGTTGGTGGAAGAAACAAGGCCGATGTTTGTGGTGCGTGCACAGGGGCCAAGCAAGGCTGCTTCGCAACGCCTTGTCAGTCTTTGCCGCACGCGTGGGGGGCACGCCGCTTGCCGCAAGAAAAGCGCGGTGGTGCCGAAGGGCGCGGCCGTTCGTTCAACAGACCCAGACCCAGACCCAACCCAACGCAAGGAGTCCCCATGTTTTCTCACAACAAGCGACTGCAATACACGGTACGCGTGAGCGAGACCAATCCCGGCCTCGCCAACCTCATGCTCGAGCAGTTCGGCGGCCCGCAAGGCGAGCTGGCCGCGGCATGCCGCTACTTCACCCAGGCGCTCGGTGACGACGACCCCGGGCGAAAGGACATGCTGTTCGACATCTCGACCGAAGAGCTGAGCCACCTCGAGATCATCGGCACCATCGTCGGCATGCTCAACAAGGGCGCCAAGGGGCGGCTCGCCGAAGGCGTGGAAGAGCAAGGCGAGATGTACCGCACCATCACCGGCGCGGGCAACGACAGCCACATCACGCAGGTGCTCTATGGCGGCGGGCCGCCGCTGGTCAACTCGGCCGGCGTGCCGTGGACGGCCGCCTACATCGACACCATCGGCGAGCCCACGGCGGACCTGCGCTCCAACATCGCGGCCGAGGCGCGCGCCAAGATCGTGTACGAACGCCTCATCAACCTCACCGACGATCCGGGCGTGAAGGACGCGCTGACCTTCTTGATGACGCGCGAGATCGCGCACCAGAAGTCTTTCGAGAAGGCGCTGTATTCCATCGAGCCCAACTTCCCGCCGGGCAAGCTGCCCGGCGACCCGCGCTTCACCAACGTGTACTTCCGCATGTCCAAGAGCGATGCGGACCTGCGCGGCCCCTGGAACCAGGGCGAGCGGTGGGACTTCGTGCCCGTCACGCAAGAGTCGGGGCCGGTGGACGGCGGCGACGGCCTGGCCACGGTGGAGCTCAGCGATGCGGATGCACCGGTGCTGCAGCAGATGGCGGCGCGCACGCAGTCGCGCCCCGACGGCGATCCGCTCACGGGCGCGGAGCTGGGCATGGGCGAAGGCCCGGCGCTGGCCGACGGCGCCAACGGCACGATGCAGCCAACAAAGAAGTAATGGCGCAGGAACGAAGGGCTCAGCTCGCGTCGAAACTCGCGGGGCTGGGCGCCTTCAGCGTGAGCTTGCGCAATGCGGCGCTCACCGCCGCGAGCTCGTCGGCTTCGCGCAGCGAGTTCTCGGCGTTGCCGACGCCGTCCGCCTTCTGGACCTCGGCCAGCCGCCGCAGCATGGCTTCCTTCTCCTGCATGGCGCGCAGGCTGGTCCACAGCGCGGCGTCGGTCACCTCTTCCTGCGTGGCCGCAAGACTGCGTGCGCTGAAGGCGTGGCCCGTGTGACAGCGGTAGCGCACCGGGTGCTTGTCGTGCAGCTCGAACAGCACGCCCCCGCAGTCGGGGCAGCTGAACATGGAGGGCTCGCCGATCACCTTCAGGTTTTCCACGGTGCGGTCTCCAAGACCCACGGCATATTCGCGGCGCAGCGCGGCAGGCGCTTCGAAGGCCGGCAGGTCGGGCCTCGGTTGCGCCAACTGGAACAGGAGCTTGCCCATGCCGCGCAACGCGACGACGTGGTCCACCTGCACCGCCGCCATCGCGCTTTGCGGCATGCTGGGCTCATGCGCTTCGGCCGGGTCCTGCACGACGGCAATGCCGCCGCAGTCCTTGATGGCACGCAGGCCGGCGCTGCCGTCGTCGAGCCTGCCGGTAAGAACCACGCCAACGGCGCGCGGGCCGCAATCCAGCGCGGCGGAACGGAACAACGGATCGATGGCGGGACGGGCATGGTGTTCCTTGGGTCCGCGGGTCAGGCGAACCACGCCGCCCTCGAGCAGCATGTGGTGGTCGGGCGGTGCGATGTAGATGGTGCCGGGTGCGGCCACGTCGCCCTGCTTTGCCTCGACGGCGCGGTTCGGCCCGCGGTCGTTGAGCAAGGACGCAAGGTGGCTGCGGTGGGCGCCGATGTGCTGCACGAAGAAAATCGGCGCGGGAAAGTCGGCCGGCAATTCAGCGACCAGATCGAGCATTGCATAGACGCCGCCTACGGAAGCGCCAATAAAGATGGCTTGGTTTTGGGGAACAGAGTTCAGCATTCCTGAGCAGCAGAAGTACACGAATAAGTACGTTGTCTTCCTGCAGGGCAAGCGGCGTGCCCGGCTTGCGCGCCCGCTAGTCGCCCCTTTAGCCGCCTGCCGCCGCTGCCCCGTCGCGCGCCCGCAGCAGGCGCTGAACGTCTGCCGCGGCCACCGGCTTCACCAGGTGCTCGTCGAACCCCGCCTCCAGTGCGGCAAGCTTGTCCTCAGGCTGGCTCCACCCCGTGGCCGCCACAAGAAGCATGCCGCGCCCCCAGGGCTGCGCGCGAATCCGGCGCGCCACCTCGTGCCCGTCGAGCCCGGGCATGCCGATGTCGAGCACGGCCGCATCGGGCCGGAAGTGCTCCGCCACCCGAAGTGCATCGACCCCGTTGTCGGCGGTTTTGACGCTGAAGCCGGAAATCGACAGCATGCGCGCCATGCCCCACAGGGCGTCCACGTTGTCGTCCGCGAGCAGCACGCGCTGCGGAGCGGCCTCTGACGCAGCATCCGGCGAGCCAGGCTCGGATTTCACGTGCCCCGCCACGGTGTCGGATGCAAGCGGCTCCGCAAGCGGAATACGCACGGTGAACCGGCTCCCATGGCCGAGCCCCCTGCTCTCGCCGGTGACCGTGCCGCCATGCAGCTCGACGATGTTGCGCACCAGCGCCAGGCCAATGCCCAGCCCGCCCGCCGAGCGCTCGTGCGCGTGCACGCTCTGCGTGAACATCTCGAACATCGTGTCGACCGTGTCCGGGTCCATGCCGATGCCGTTGTCCGTGACGGTGAAGATCGCATGGCCGGCATCCGCATCGGCATGCACCGCCAGTTGGATCTCGCCTCTTTCCGGCGTGTACTTGGCCGCGTTGGACAGCAGGTTCGAGATCACCTGCGTCAGGCGCATCGGGTCGGCGTCGAGCGGAATCTCGGCGGCGAAGATGTCGAGTTCGAGCTTGTGGCGCCCCTGCTCCATCAGCGGGCGGGTGGCCTCCAGCGCCGCATCGACGATGCTCTGCGCCGTGACCCTCTCGCGGCGCAGCACCAGCCGGCCCCGGCGCAGGCTGGAGACATCGAGCAGGTCGCCCAGCAGCACCTTCATGGCCGCCGCCTGGCGCCGCACTACGCGCGCGGCGCGCGCCTGCTCCTGCGTGGGAAGCTCCTCGGGTGCCAGCAGTTCGGCGGCGCCGCTGATCGATGCGAGCGGGTTGCGCAGTTCGTGCGAAAGCACGGCCAGAAAGCGGTCCTTGGCGGCGTCGGCGGCCTCGAGCGCCTGCCGCGCGGCCTCGTTGGCGCGCAGCGCATCGAGCAGTTCGCCGCGGCTTTGCTCCACCTCTTGCTGCGCCGCGCGCTGCTCGCTCTGGTCGCGCAGCACCTTCACCATGCCGATGACCGCGCCCTCGCCGTTGTGCATGGGCATGAGCGCGCCGCTGGCCCAGAAACGAGAGCCGTCCTTGCGCTGGTGCAGCCGGTCGTCGGCCGCCCGGCCGGCGGTGAGCGCGGTGCGCGCCTCTTCCTGCGGGGCGCCTGCCGCGCGGTCTTCCTCGGTAAAGATGATGTCGGCCGAACGGCCGAGAATCTCGGCCTCGGTATAGCCCAGGAGCCGCTCGGCGCCGGTGTTCCAGCTTTTGACGCAGCGCTCCATGTCGACCGAGAAGATCGCGTAGTCGACCGCGTTTTCGAGCATCAGCCGGAAGCGCTCCTCGCTTTCGCGCAGCGCTTCTTCAGCGGCCCTGCGCTCGCTGATGTCGTTGCACACGATGAGCGCGGAGTCGGGCTTGCCGCCCGCGTTGGTGAGCACGGTCACGCTCTTGTGCAGCCAGATGAAGGAGCCGTCCTTGCGGACATTGCGGCTCTCGCTCTGGAACGGCTCGCCGTACTGTGCCAGCCGCGCGAACAGCGCCGAGATTGCCGGCTTGTCGGCGGCGTGCACCAGGTCGAGCGCGCTCACGCCGACGAGCTCGTTCTCGCCGTAGCCCATGAGCTGGTGATAGCAGGTGTTGGCAAAGGTAATTTCGCCGTCGAGGCGGGTTTGCGCCACGCCCACCGAGGCCTGGTTGACGATGGCGCTGAAGCGCTCCTGCGACTGCCGCAGCGACTCCTGCGCTTCCTTGCGCTCGGTGATGTCGACGAAGGTGAGCACCACGCCCGCAATGCGGTCTTCGATGGTGCGGTAGGGCCGCACGCGCGCCAGGTACCAGTTGCCGGCGGCGTCGCCCACCTCCCGCTCCGAAGGCTGCAGCGTCTGGAGCACCTTGCGCGCATCCGCCGCAAGCTGCGGGTAGTCCAGCGGCGTGGTCAGGTCGGAGAGCGGCCGCCCCACGTCGGTGGCAATCAACTTGAAGATGGCCACCGCGCTGGGCGTGAAGCGGGTCACGCGGAACTCGCGATCCAGAAACACCGTGGCTATGGCGGTCGCATCCATCAGGTTCAGCATGTCGCTGTTGGCCTGGCCCAGGTCGTCCACCTTGCTCTTGAGCTCGTGGTTGACGGTAGTGAGCTCTTCGTTGATGGATTGCAGTTCTTCGCGGCTGGTCTCGAGCTCTTCGGTCGCCGAATGGAGCTCTTCGTTCATGGCGTGCAGTTCCTCGTTGCTCGCCTTGAGTTCCTCGGTCGATGTCTCGTACTGCTCCACGGTTTCGCGCAACTGCGACTTCAAACGCGTCACCTCGCGCTCCAGGTGCTCGGCAAGGGGCTCTGCATCCACACGCGGAACCACAATGCTGCCGCGCGCGCTCGCGGGGTCGGCCTGGCGCAGCAGCACCAGCAGGCCGCCGCCGATTTCTTCCACCGGCATCACATGGAGCGAAACCTCGGCTTCGCCATGGTTCAGCCGCACGCGCACCGGCGCCACCTCCACCGGCTGTCGCCTTTCGTTCACGTGGTAAAGCGCGGTCTGCAGCTCGGCCTTCAGGTCGGGCACGATGGCGCGCAACACGTTGCGCGACGGCTCGCCGCCGCTGAAGTGCAGGAACGGCGTTGCCGCGGGCGAGATATGCAGCATCTCGTGGTCCGAGTCCAGCAGAATGGAAGGCGGCGCCAGCCGGTCGAGCAGCCGCAGGTGCAGCTCGCCCCAGGTCATGCTGCGGCCATCGGAGAGCGGCGCCATTGCGCTGCGTTGCAGCTGCGCAAAGGCCGCCCCTGGAATCACGGGCAGCGCGCGCTTGGCGTCCAGCGCGAGCGCGGTGCTGCTGCGGCCGGTGGGCACCGGCAGCGCGGCCTTGGGCGCATGGCGGTGCGCGTAGATGCGGTGCTTCTTGTCGAGCACAGCGAACAGCGGGCTGTCCTCGTCCACCGCCTCCGATGCGCCGATGAACAACCGGCCGCCGGGCACCAGCGCAAAGTGCAGCGTCTCGAACACGCGGGCCTGCGCCTCCCGGTTGAGGTAGATGAGCAGGTTGCGGCAGGTGACCAGGTCGATGCGCGAGAACGGCGAATCCTTCAGCACGTCGTGCACCGCGAACAGCACCATCTCTCGCAACTCGCGGCGCACGCGGTAGCCGCGCTGCTCGCGGATGAAGAAGCGCCGCAGCCGCTCTTCCGAAACATCCGCCTCGCTGACCATGGGGTAGATGCCTTCACGGGCGGCGCGCACCGCGTCCTCGTCCAGGTCGGTGGCAAATATCTGGATGGTCGGCGGGCTTTCCAGCATGCGGGCGTGCTCGCTGAGCAGCATCGCAATCGAATAGGCCTCTTCGCCCGTGGCGCAGGCCACCACCCACACGCGGATGGTGTCGGCCGAGGTCTTGCTGCGGAACAGCTCGTGCACCATGCCTTCCAGCGCCGAAAAGCATTCGCCGTCGCGGAAGAAATTGGTCACGCTGATCAGCATGTCCTGCAACAGCGCGCCGGCCTCGCCGGGGCGCGTGCGCAGGCAGTCCAGGTAGGCGGCAAGATCGCTCACGCCGTTTACCTGCATGCGGCGGCCGATGCGCCGCAGCACGGTGGCCCGCTTGTAGTTGACAAAATCGCGCCCACTTCGGCTTCGCACGAAGGCCAGCACTTCGCGAAAAGCCGCCTCGTCCACATCGGGCGCGGGCGGTGCGTCGTCGTCGCCGCCGTCCGGCAGCTGCTCGGGCGGCAGCTTCAGTTGCCGCTCGATGCGGTAGTAGGCGTGAATGCGCGCGCCCATTTCGCGCACGGGCAGCACCCAGTCGACCATGCCGGTGGCAATGGCCGACTGCGCCATGCCGTTGTGGCGGGTTTCCTGCGGGTCTTGCGCCACCGTCAGGCCGCCGCGCTCCTTGATCCGCTTGACGCCGATGGTGCCGTCGCTGTCCACACCCGAAAGAACCACCGCAATGGCGTGGGGCCCGTGGGTATCGGCCAGCGTTCGAAAGAAGAAGTCGACCGCCATGTGGCGGCCCTGGCCCGGCGGAAGCGCCGCCAGTTCGATGAGCTCGCCGCGCGTGCGCAGCGTCTTGCCGGGCGGAACCACATACACCGTGTCGGGCTCGATGCGCTCCCTGCCGCCGACCGGCACCACCCGCATGCGGGTGGTGCGCGCCAGCACCTGCGCCAGTGCGTTCTCATGCGCCGCGGGCAGGTAGAGCACCACCACGAAGGCCATGCCCGTGTCGGTGGGCATGCCCTCCAGGAACTCGCCCACGGCCTCGATGCTGCCCGCCGAGCCGCCAAGCCCGACAACGGGCAGCATGCGATAGCCGCGCGACGGCACGGCGTCGTCGATCTGATCGCCCAGCGCTTCCTCGGCATGGTCGGGGTTCATTTCATCCAATGCGCTTCTCCTACTTGCTCTCCGGCAAACGGCGTACCGGCCCGGCGGCGGCACCTCGGCACGCAGTTTGCCGGGCGGTGAACGCCTTGCGCGAGACCTTCGCCTAGCGAGAACCTTCACGCACCCGGAGACACGCATGAACGAACTCAGCAGCTATTTCGCCTGCCATCCACTTGAAAACCCGGCGAATTATCTGGGAACCGACTTCGATCCCGCAGGCGCCGCGGCCTACAGGTTGCGGCTGCGCGGCTGGAAGGAACGCTATCGCGCGCGAATGCGCGGCGCGTCCTCCGCCGCGGGTCCGTCCTCATGCTCCCGTCGGAACACGCCGGCGCAGCCGCCGGCGCCTTCTCATTGCTGGTACTCCTTCAGCCGGTTGTAGAGCGTCTTCATGCTGATGCCCAGCAGCGCGGCGGTGCGCTCCTTGTGGCGCCCGCAGCGCTCGTAGGTGGCAAGAATGACGCGCCTTTCTACCTCCGCGAGTTGCGTGCCCACTTCGATCACGATCTGGTCCTCCCCCGCCTCGGGAGGTGCCACAGCGGCATCCCGCTGGCCATTGATCGGAGGGGGCGCGAGCGCTCGGCCGCGCGTTGCTTCGGGCTCGGGCCCGGCGCCCGCACTGTCCCCTGCGGGCAGCCACTCCTCGTCGATCTCGTTGCCGGACGCCATGACCCATGCGCGCTGCACCACGTTGCGCAGCTCGCGCACATTGCCAGGCCAGCGGTGCGCCGCCAGCCGCGCCAGCGCGCCTGGCGTGAAGTGCTTGCTGCCACCTTCCTGGCGCGCCAGGTCTTGCAGGAAGCTGGTGGCAATGAGGGCGATGTCGTCGCCGCGTTCGCGCAGGGGCGGCAGCCCGATTGGAAATACGTTGAGGCGATACAGCAGGTCTTCGCGCATGGTGCCCCGCGCCACCGCCTCGCCGGCGTCGCGGTTGGTGGCCGCGATGATGCGCACGTCGGTCTGCTGCACCTGGGTGGAGCCCACCCGCATGAAGGTGCCGCTCTCCAGCACGCGCAGCAGTTTTACCTGCAGCTCGAGCGGCATTTCCGTCACCTCGTCCAGAAACAGCGTGCCGCCATGCGCGCGCTCGAAGAAGCCCTGGTGCTGGCGCTCCGCCCCGGTAAAGCTGCCGCGCTCGTGGCCGAAGATTTCGCTTTCGACGAGGTGCGGCGACAGCGCACCGCAGTTCACGGCAAGAAACGGCTGCTCGCGCCGCCGGCTCAGGTCGTGCACCGCGCGGGCCACCAGTTCCTTGCCGGTGCCGCTTTCTCCGTGGATGAACACGGTCACCGCGGTGCCGGCCACGCGCGAAATCTGCCGGTACACGCGCTGCATGGGCTGCGAGCGGCCGATCAGGTGGCCGAAGCGCCCGGTCTCGCGCCAGAGCTCCTGCACCTCGTCGAGTTCAGCGCGCAATTGCGAAGGAGCAATGAGGCGTGAGAGCAGCCCCTTCAGGTGCTGCGGATTGATCGGCTTTACCAGGTAGTCGGCAGCGCCGATACGCAGCGCCCTGATGGAAGTCTCCAGGCTCGCCTGCCCCGTCATGAGGACCAGCATGGTGTCGCTCACGATCTCGGGGTCGTCCAGCAGGTCGAAGCCGCTTCCGTCGGGCAGGTGCAGGTCGAGCAGCAGCAGATCGGGCCGCTGCATGGCAACCAGGCGGCGCGCCGCGGCGATCGAGTGCGCGCACATCACGGTGTGCCCCTCGCGCGCGACCAGGGCGGCAATCATCCGCGCCGAATCTTCGTCGTCTTCAACAATAAGTGTGTGGCCCAACTTCGTACCTGGCTTGACGCCTGTGCTGCACTGCGAATGAGTGCTTGCCTCGAATTTCCCGCGCAATTTCTTTCGCGCGTAGATGTCTCATTTCAGATCTTGCTCCGCCGCGCAAGAAATGCCGGACGGTTCAATCGTCCAAGCCCTGTGCGAATTCGTGCACTTGCTCTGTCAGAGACGTCATACGCGCGACCTGCCGCTCCAGCACTTCCAGGGCTTCGCGTTGCGTGTCGGTGTCGTCGGAGGTCCGCAAAAGCTCCAAGGCCACGGCCATGGCGCCCACCGGGCTTCGAAGATCGTGTTCAAGGCGCTGTGCGCACAGCGCCTGGCGAGCCATGCGCGCTCGATGCAGCGCCAGCTTTTCTTCTGCAGCCCGTGCGGTGCGGGCTTTCTGCCGAAACGCGAGTCCCAGCCCCGCGATCCCCGCAATGGCAAGGCAAGCGCCGGTCAGCAGCGCCGGCCACGCCGCGGGCTGCCCCCTGTCTCCCGATGAATTTTTCATTGCATGAGTTTCCGACAAACGCACCACCCCTGTCTGCCCCGGGAGAACCGCAAGATTTGCCGCAAGGCTTCCAACACCGCGGCGCCGAAGGCGCGCTCGAACCCCATTTATGCGTACTTTAAAACTAGTTTTCGACCCATGCGAGCGCGAAATACCCTGGCGCGACCGTTGCGCAGCCATCCCGCCCCGAGAACCGGAGGCGCTACGGAGAAACATGAACACATCGATTGTTTTGCAGGCCCGCCAGGTGCAGGCCCCCATCTTTTCCCCTCGCCTGCAGCAGGCCGTTCGGCTGCTGCAGATGTCCTCGCAGGAGTACGCGCAGGCGCTGCGCGACGCGGCCGAGCTGAACCCGTTTCTCGAGATTGAACCGCTCGCGCAAGAAGGCCACGAATCCATTGCCGAAACCGTGCCGGCCGCGGCCGATGCTGCCGCCGACATCGAAGCGGCAGCGGCCTTCGACAGGATTACCGCGGCCCCGGCCTCGGGCGACAGGCACCTGTCGCATGACGAGAGCTTCGACCTGATGCAGCGCGTGCCGCTGCCGGATTCGCTGCGCGCCCACCTGCACGGGCAACTTGGCGTACTGCGCATTTCCGCGCGCGAAATGGCATTTGCGCGCGCCGTGGTCGAGGCGTTGGACGACGACGGCTACCTTCGCATTTCGCTCGAAGAGGTGGGCTCCGCGCTCGGAGAAACCGGCGCGGATGCGGAGCGCGAACTGCGCACGGCCCTGCGCCGCGTGCAGGCGCTCGACCCTGCGGGCGTGGCGGCGCGCAGCGTGGCCGAATGCCTTTGCCTGCAACTCGAGGCTTCCCCGAAGCATGCGAACGAATCGGAAACAGTCATCCGGCAACTCGCGCGCCGTATTCTCGAAGCGCACATCGGCCTGCTTGCCACGCATGACGTCGGCAAACTGGCCAAGGCGCTCGATGCGGCGCCGCAGCAAGTGCAGTGCGCAATCGATTGCATCCGGCGCCTGAACCCGCACCCGGGCTGGCAATTCGGCGAAACGGCGGCGCGCATCGTGATACCCGACGTGACCGTGAAGAAGGTGCGCGGCACCTGGCGGACCTCGCTCAACGCCAGCGCCCTGCCCCGCGTGAAGGTGAACTCGGCCTACGCGCAAATGCTCGAGCAGCATGGCGAGAAACACGGCACCGGCCAGTGCGCCGCCATGAAGGAATGCCTGGAGCAAGCGCGCTGGATGGTGGGCAGCGTGTCGCAGCGCGCATCCACCATTCTGGAGGTGGCGCGCGCCATCGTCGCGCGGCAGAAGATGTTCTTCGAGCACGGCCCGCTCGCCATGAAGCCGCTCGGGCTGCGCGAAATTGCCGAAGAAGTGGGCGTGCATCCGTCCACCGTTTCGCGCACCGTGCACAACAAGTACATGGCCACGCCCGTCGGCATCTTCGAACTGCAGCACTTCTTCTCGCGCGGGCTCGAGCACGCCGCCGGGGGCGCGAGCGCGCCGGTGGCACTGCAGGGGCTCATCCGCGAGCTCATTGCCGTCGAAAAACCCGTGGCGCCGCTAAGCGATGCGGCGCTGGCACGCCAGTTGGCGCAGCAGGGCTTTCGCATTGCGCGCCGCACCGTCACCAAGTACCGCCAGAGCATGAACATCGACCCCTTCGAGCGCCGCCGCGTCCATGGGGGAGAACTGGGAGCTGCGGCCTAGCCCGCAAAGGAGAAAACATGTCCATTGAATTTCTGCGTGTGCTCGCAAAGCATCCCGCGCCCGCGACGCTGACCGACCCCCACGACATCGACAGCCTGCTGGTGCTGCGGGCCGCCGGGCTGGTTGCGGCGCTGACCCTCAAGCCCGATGCCGGAGGCCGCGAGGTGGGCCGCTTTCTCGCCCTGACACCCGACGGACGCAGCGCGCTCGGAGCGCCCGTGGACAGCTTCAAACGCGGCGTGCAGGCCAATCCGCAATTGCAGCAGTTGCAGCAGTAAAGAGAGGGGTACCGCATGTCCTACCGCTATCTCGAAAGACTGGCCCGCAAGCGGCTTCCCATCTTCGTGGCACGGCCGTCCAAGGTGCGCGTGCTGCGCCGGCTCGCGGCCACCGGGCACGTGGATGCGCGCTTCTATCCGCCGGACTCTTGCGACGGGCAGTTCGGCGAAGTCCGCGCGCTCACGCCCGCCGGATGGAACGCGATCCGCGGTGACGATTCACCAGCCGCGGCGGAGCACCCGCAATGAACGAAGAGCAGCGCCACGAATTCGTCTACCGCGGCTGGCGCTTCGCGTACTGCGCCCGCCGCATGGCCACGGGTGTGTACCGCCCCGAGGTCGTCTGCCTCGGCGAGGGAACGGCCACCCAGGAAACCATGCTGCCCAACGACACCGACGAGATCGCCTACGCCACCGAAGCAGAGGCGCTGCGCCATGCGCAGCAGCAAGCCATGCGCTGGGTGCACGACCGCACGGGCGACGGCCAGGGCCAGCTCTGAAGCATCCGCCGCAACAAGCGGCGGCAAGCGCCCTCAGCGGCGCCCGGGCGTCAGCGCATTGGCGCTGCGCATCATGCAGGCCGCGCGGCCTTCGGCGGTGATCGCGGTCACGATGGCGCGTTCGATCCGCCGCTCGCCGGTGCGCAACACCACCGTCGGCTCCGTCATTGCCTGCAGCAGCGACGCGCTGCGCAGTGCAAGGATCTTGTGAATGTCATCGGGTTCCGAGCACACCACGGGCATCTGGCGGCGCGACAGGAATTCAAGCAGTTCATAGCACTCGCTCGCATGGCCCATGCGCGATTGCGATCTTTTCATGACAGGACGTCCAGGGCGTTGAAAAGAATGAAGGGAAGAACAGGGACAAACGCGGGCGGCAAGCGGCATGCCCGCATCGCGCCGGGCATGCGCGTTGCCCCGCAAGGAGCGGATCCCGCTCCAACGGGCGGGCCCGAAATCATCACCTTCAAGGAGTACATCGATGACCATCCAAAGCACTGCCTTCCGTTTCGGCATGGCCGCAGTGGCCGCTTGCGCATTTGCTGCGACGCTTCCCGCCGCCGCCCAGAGCGCGAGCTCGCGCGGCGACCAGGCCACGGAAACACGCAGCGCCGCCGGCAAGTCGGACCAGGCAGGCAAGCCGTCGAAGGGCGATCAGCGCTTTATGAGAGACATTGCGCAGGCCAATCTCGCCGAGATCGAAACCGGAAAGCTCGCCCAGGAGAAAGCCTCGAAGGACGAGGTGAAGCAGTTCGGCAAGACCATGGTCGACGACCACACCAAGGCGCTGAGCGAACTGCAGGAAATCGCATCGAAGAAAGGCGTGGAGCTGCCGACCGAGCCCGACGCCAAGCACAAGGCCACCGCAACCGCGCTGAAGGCCCTGAGCGGCGAAACCTTCGACAAGCAGTACATGTCGATGGCGGGCCTTTCCGACCACAAGAAGACGCATGAAATGCTGCAGAAGGTGCAGCGCAATGCGGCCGATGCGGACCTGAAGGCCTATGCAGCCAAGACGCTGCCCGTGGTTCACGGCCACCTGACGACGGCGCAGGGAATCACCGGCAAGAAGTAAGTAGAAAGAGCGGGCGGGTCCGGAAGGGCTGCCCTACCCCTCCGGCTGCCCGGGCTCTTTCGAAGGGCGCTCGATGCGGTCGAGCACCCGCTCCGGCGAAACGTTCTCGCGGAGCTCGTCGAGCTCCGGGTCGTGCGCCGCCGGAATGTCCATGCGCTTTGCGATCTCCGTGACCAGGGTGATGACCTTCGTGATCTCGTGCTCGCCCAAGAGGCTGATCTGAAGATCGAGGTCGGCGCGCTGGTCGGCCAGCGCCGCCATGCGGTTCTGGCTGATCATCACGAAGGTGGAGATGAAGATGGCCTCGACCGACGCCACCATGGCCAGCACCACGAAGGTCGGGTCGAATGCGCGCACCATGGGTACCCACCCCAGGTTGATGACGATCCAGCCCCCGTAGATCAGCAGGTGCAGGTACACGAACTTCATGCTGCCGGCAAAGCGGGTAATGGCGTCGGCAATCCGGTCCTGCAGGCCGGTCGATATCTTCTGCTGCTGGCGCCGCCGCACCAGCGCGGCAATGTTGCGGTCGACCACGCCCGCTACCGGCGCCTCCGATGCTTGGCCTTCCGTGGCCGGTTCAGCCGCCGCCACGGATCGCTCCCGTGGCCGACTCGTATTGCGAACCATAGATGGCGCGGGCACCCTGCGCCTGCGCATCGGGCACGCACAGGTAGATCTCGTGCCCCGGCCGGGCTTCGACGCGCAGCCCGCTGGAGCGCAGCATCGCCTCCACGCCGGCATGGTTGGGCGCCCACCAGTTGGTGGGGTCGTTGGCAAGCCGGTGTTCGATGAAGGCCATGCGCGGCCATCCGCTCTCGAGCAGCGGCGTGCGGTTGTCGATGTTGCAGTCCGCCGTCTCGGTATAGACCGAGTCGCCAGGCATGGTGAGCGTCTGGAACATCATGATGCGGCGCGTGCGCTCGGCCAGCAGGTCGAGCGCCAGCAGCGGATAACGCAGGTGATAGAAAACGCCCATGAACCAGACGAGGTCGAAGGTCTCACTGGAGCGCGCGAGGTCGTACACCTGCATCTCCCGAAATTCCACCTGCGACTCCATGCCCAGCTGGCCGGCGGCCCACCGCGCCTGCGCGAGGTAGTGCGCATCGACATCGATGCCCAGCACCGAGGCCCCGCGCCGCGCCAGCTCGAAGCTGTAGAAGCCTGCGTTGCAGCCCACGTCGAGCACGCGCCATCCGCTCAGGTCTTCCGGCACAAAGGGCTTGATCTCCTGCCACTTGAAGTTGGGAAAGTCGCCGCCGAGAAAATGCTTGGGCAAGGTTTGCACGCCGCCGGGCAGGTGCAGGTTGTGGAACCAGGGGCCGAGCGCCTCGATCTGCTGGCGAACGGAGTCTCTGCTCGAATCGGTTGCCGCTGCTGCGGTTGATTTCTGGTTGTTGTGCATGTGCATGCCTCCTCTTTTCATGCCGCCTCGCGCACTTGCAGCAGCGTGCGGGCGTAGCCTTCGAGCTCGGCGGCGCGGTGAGCGGCGGTGTGCTCCGAAAGAATGCGCCGTCGCGCGCGCTCGCCCACGGCGCGGCGCTCTTCTTCGGGCAGTTCTCGCAAGAGCCGCAGCACTTCGCCAGGCGAATCCGCCAAGAAAATTTCTTCACCCGGCACGAGCAGCGATTCGATGCCGTCCCAGCGGTCGCTGATGATCGGCGTGCCGCACGCCGCTGCTTCGAAGATGCGCACGCTGGGGGACCAGCCGGCCTGGATCATGTCGGCGCGGGTCACGTTGAGCGTGAAGCGCTGCCGGTTATAGAAATCGCGGTGCAGCGCCGGCGGCAGGTGTGCCGTGTAGCGCACGTTACTCGGCCATTCGATGCCACTCGGATACTGCGCCCCGGCCACTTCGAAGCGCCCTTGCGCCCACTGGCGCGCGGGCTCGAGCAGCAGCGCTTCGAGCGTGGGCTGGCGGTCGTCGCTGTAGGTGCCCATGTAGCCGAGGTCGCAATCCTGCGCCACGGGTTCGGGGTAATACAGCTCGGGGTCGACCGAGCAATAGAGCATGCGCGCGGCGGGCGAGCCGAACTCGCGCTCCAGCCGGTCGAGCGTGGGGCCGCCGGTGAAAGACAGGTACATGTCGTAGCCCGCAATCTGCCGCGCCTGCAGGTAGGGGGTGCCTCCGCGCGCGAGGGCTGCGAGCGTGACGGGCGTATCGATGTCGTAGAAGGCGGTGCGGCCCGGCGCCTCGGCCTGCACCCAGTCGCCGACGGCCACGCCGTCAGGCACGAAAGAGCCGACGATCACCAGGTCGGCCTCACCGATCTGCGCCCCATGGTCGCGCTGCAGGCTGGCAACGTCGGCGTACAGCGCGGTACGGCCAAAGGGCGGATCGGGCAGGTCGCGGTGCCCGGCATACCAGGGCACGTCGCGCTCGAGAAACAGCACGTCGTGCCCGCGCCGCACCAGTTCGCGCACCAGGCCGCGGTAGGTGGTGGCGTGGCCGTTGCCCCACGAAGAAGTGATCGAGAGCCCGAGGATGACGATCTTGAGCGGTGAAGCCTGCATGCTCATGCAACCTCCAGGGCTTGTGCCGCATCGCGGCCTTCGAGCAATGCCTCGAGTTGCGCGGCACGGTGCGCGTAGGTGTGTTCCGCCAGGACGCGCCGGTACGCGGCCTCTCCGATGCGGCGTGCGCTTGCGGCGTCGAGCTGGCGCACATGCGTCGCCACTTCTTGGCCGTCGGCCGCCACCAGCACTTCCTTTCCGGGCTCGAGAAAAAGCTCGATGCCCTCCCACGCATCGGTGATCAGGCAGGCGGCGGAGCCGGCCGCCTCGAACACGCGCGTGGCCGGCGAAAAACCGTAGCGCGCCATGCTGTCGCGACTCACGTTGAGCACGGCCATGGGCGTGCGGTTGAATGCGTTGTGGTCGGCGGTGTAGACGTGGCCGACATAGCGCACGTTGCTGGGCATGGCCTTGTCGCTCCAGCCGCTGCCGCCCAGCAGAAAGCGCTGCTCGGGCAGCAGGCTGGCGGCGCGAAGAAAGAACTCTTCCACGCGCGCCTCGCGGTCGGGCAGACGGTTGCCGAGAAAGCCCAGGTCGGCCTCGAAGCGTGCATCGGGCCCGACCGGGTGATGCGTGGAGGGATCGAGTGCGTTGTAGATCGGAATGCAATCGCGCGCGCCGGCACGGCGATAGGCCTGCACCACGGGTTCGCCGCCGCCATAGGTCAGCACCATGTCGTAGCGCGGCACCAGCGCATGGAACGGGTCGGCCGCATCGGCCTGCAGCCGGTCGAGCGTGGCGGGCGCATCGACGTCCCAAAACACGACGCGCGTGCCCGGGCCCTGCAAGTCGAGCACGGCCTCTTCGAGCAGCGCATCGAACACGCCCACGCCGCTGGCCTTGACCACCAGGTCGGCGCCGCGTGCATGCTCGACCATGCGGCGTGCATTGGCATCGCCCTCGCCCGGATACACGATGACCTCCGCCCAGTCGGGATCTTCCATGTCGCGGTACTGCTGGCGGCCGAAGGCATCGGGCTCGTAGAAGCGCACGCGATGGCCACGCTCGTGCAGCGCGCGAACCATGCCGCGGTAATAGGTGGCGGCGCCGTTCCAGTAGGCCGACACGAGGCTGGAGGCAAAGAAGGCGATATTCATCTTTTTCTTCATGCGGGAATGCTCCGGAGGTGGGTGGGGTCGCCTTCGAGTTCGGCGTGAATGGCCAGCAGCTCGTCGACGCGGTGGGCGCAGGTGTGGCGGGCAAGCACGGTTTCCAGGCCCTGTTCGCGCAGCGCGCGGGCCAGGTCAGGGTCGTGCAGCACGTCGCGCAAGTGGCGGCGCATGGCGGCGCCGTCGTCGGCCACCAGAAAATCGCGGCCGGGCGTGAAGAGGCCCTCGGCATCGTTCCACGGCGCGGAAACCAGCGGAATGCCGCAGGCCAGCGCCTCGAACACCCGAATGGTCGGAATGCCCGGCAATGCCTGAACGTAAGGCCTGCGCGGCACGTGCACCGTGACGCGATGGCGGGCAAAGACGCGCGGCGCCCGGTAGTTGGGGAGCCAGCCGCCAAAGTGGATGCGGGCCGTGCGCAGGCGGTCGAGCGCCCTGTCGGGGTAGCGCACGCCGTGCACGCGCGCCTGCAACCGCAGGTCGTGCACCGGCTGGAGCAGGAACTCGTCGAGCTCGGCCTCGCGTTCGTCGTCGCCCCAGTTGCCTATCCAGACCAGGTCGCCCTCTTCCACTTCATCCGGTATTGGATGGAAGTGGCGGATGTCGGCGGCTTCGTGCCAGGTCCACGCACGGCGCGCCCAGCCCTTCTTGCGGTACAGGTCGCGGATCACGTTGCCGAAGGCCAGCACGCCGTCGTAGTGCGAGAGGTCGTAGCCGGCCATGCTCTTTTCTTCGGTCACCGAACGGTGGTGCGTGTCGTGAAAGAAAAGCCGGTAGCGGCCGCCGCCCCGCCGGTGAAGGCCGATGCGGCGCACCAGCGCATGGTCGTTCCATTCATGCACCAGCACCACGTCGGCGTCTTGCAGCGCCTCGTCGAGATCGAGCGTGGCGGGGTCATAGGTGGTGCTGTGCAGTTCCGGGTACACCCGCGCGAACTCTTCGAGCGGCGCCTGGCCGTGCTCGGCCTCCAGGTTGGTGCGGCTCCACGCGCCGTGCGGCTCGTACACCGCAAGCTCGTGGCCGCGCGCAAGCAGCTCGCTGCACACGCCGCGCAAGAAATGCGCATTGCCATGGTTCCAGTCGGATACGAGCGAATGGCAGAACATCACGAAGCGCATGCGGCCTCCTTTGTTTTTCTTCGGGCGCGGCCGGGGCCGCCCGCGCGGGACGCTGCCGGCGCGAGCAAGCGGCCGTAGGCTGACATGTAGGCGCCTGCCATGCGCGCCGGCGTGAAGTGCCGCGCACGCTCCGCTGCCCGGCGCGCCATCTGCTGTCGCAGCGGCGCATCGTCGATCAGCCGCATCAAGGCCGCGTGCAACGCATCGTGGTCGTCCGGCTGCACATACAGCGCGGCGTCGCCCCAGACTTCGCGCAGGCTCGGCACGTCGCCCAGCACCAGCGCGCATTGCGAAAGCGCCGCCTCGAGCGCCGAGAGGCCGAAGGGCTCGTAGCGTGCGGGCAAGGCATAGATCGATGCACGCGCGAACTGCGCGGCCATGGCGTCGGGAGCCAGTTCGCCGAGCCACAGCACGCCGGGCGCCTGGATGCTTTTCTCGCCGGCACCCGGTGCCGATGCCGATCCAGCCACGCACAACGGCCAGGGCAAACGGGTGGCCACGGCCTGCAGTGCCGACACGTTCTTGGCGGCGTCCCAGAGCCTGCCGGCCGAGAGAATGACCGGCTCCTTGTCGCCGGGAGCGAACATCGCCGCGCTGCGGCCGTTGGGCAGTACGAGGCCGCCGTGGATGTACCCGTAGTCGAGCGCAAGCGACGAGAGCATGGCTTCCGTCGGCGCGCCGACAAGGTCCGCGCCGTCGAGCCCTTGCCGCACCGTGCGGCGGTAGGTGTCCCAGCTCGCCGGCGCAAGCTGGCGATGCACGGCGCGCCACCACGAGGCCACGCACGAATGGGCCACCACGAGCTTCGGTGCCGCGAACGGAAGCGCGCCGAAAGCGAACTGGTTCAGGTGCACCACGTCCGGAGCCAGTTCGCGTTCGAGGCCGAGGAGCCATTGGCCCGCGCGGCGCACGTCGTCCCACGGGTTCTCCATCCACTCGAGGCGCCATTCGCTCGCGTGCAGTTCCAGGCCCGCGAGCGACGCAGCCTGCGCGCGCTGGGCCGGCGTGGGCAGCGTGCCCATGGTGGCCAGCGACACGCGCACGCCCCGCTCGGCGAGCGCCGCGGCAAGCTCCAATGCGTGGCTCCAGACGCCGCCGACCGTATCGGCGGTCATCAGCACATGGCGCGGCGATTGTTGCGGTGTTTCAGCGTTCATAGATCGCGTCCAGCACGGCCGCCACCTCGGTCAGCCGCTCGATCTCGGGATCGAAGGCACCGCCGTTCGCGAGCGCACGCGCCCAGTGCACAGCGGCGCGCCCGCCCCAGTCGTCAGGCGGCGAGGCAAGCGGTATTGCACGCGTGCCGTCGAAGCGCTCGGCGACGAAGTCGTAGAAGGAGCCGCCCGCGTTGCGGAACGAGGCTCCGCCGCGCGTGCCGTGAAAGTTGGCTTCGATGACGGCATCCCGTCCCGCCGGCAGGTTCCAAGAGCACGCGAGCCGCGCCACGCAACCGCCCGCGAGATCGATCTGCGCCACCGCATGGTCTTCGACAACCGCCGAAGGCAGCGCAAGGCGCCGGCCGCCGGCATGTAGGCGGCTCGACACCGCCTCGACACGTGGAAAGCCCAGGGTCCAGAGCGCCAGGTCGACCATGTGGATGCCCAGATCGATCACGCAGCCGCCGCCCGAAAGCACCGGGTCGCGGAACCAGGGCTTGTCGGGGCCGTAGGCGTTGTGGAACACCAGGTCGACGGCATACACCTCACCGATCTCTCCGGCGGACACGAGCTCGCGGATGCGCTGCATGCCGGCCGTGTGCCGGTAAGAAAGATCGACGCCCAGCAGCCGGTTCGCGCGCTTCGCTGCATCGATCACGCCTCTGGTTTCCTCGGCGGTGCGTGCCAGCGGCTTCTGGCAAAACACCGCCATGCCGCGCGCGAGTGCCGCTTCGGCCTGCCGGGCATGAAGCGCGCTCGGCGTGGCGATCACCAGTCCGTCGAGTTCGCGCTCGAGCAGTGCGTCGGGCGAGCGCAAGCTGGCCGCGCCGGGGGCCAGTGCGCATGCGGCTTCGCATGCATCGGCCTGTGCATCCGCCACTGCAGCGATTTCCGCGGAGCCGTCTTTCGCAATGGCTTCCATGCGGTTCCTGCCGATCCAGCCCACGCCGAGAAAACCGAGCCGGGGCCTTCGAAGCGGCGCGGCCGGTATGCCTTCGGACGACACCGTCGCCATCCCCGGCTCCAGCGCATTCACCATGTGCGCGGCCCTCACGTGGTCACCACCGCTTTCAGAAAACCGTCGGGCCGCGTGCGCGTGAGCTCCAGCGCCTCGCCCAGCCTGTCGAGCGGCAGGCGGTGCGTGAAGAGCGGCTCGGCATCGAGCACGCCCGCGGCCATCATGTCGACGGCTTCGCGGATGCCCTGCACATACATGCGCGGGTCGCGCTCATGCGCGTTGATCACGTCGATGCCGCGCCAGTTCCACATCTGCATGTTGACCTGGCGAGTCCCGTCCTGGTGATAGCCCGCAATCACGAGGCGGCCGCGCTCGCCGGTGATCTCTCCGGCCAAGTCGAGCGGCCACTGCAGGCCGACCGCTTCGATGGTGCGCTCGCACATCTTCTCGCCGGTGAGGCGCTTCACCTCGTCCAGGATGCGCCAATGGTCCTCCATCACGATGGTGTGCGCGGCGCCCGCCTGGCGCGCGACCTCCAGCGCAAAGGGCCGGCGCGAGATGGCGATGACCCGAGCGCCGGCCTGCGTGGCAAGCCGCGTGAGAACGGCGCCGAGAAACCCGATGCCGACGATGGCCACGGTCTGGCCGACGCGGATGTCGCTGCGGCGGAAGATGTTGACCGCACAGCCGAGCGGCTCGCCGGGCATGGCCACATCGGCCAGCGAGGCCGGCAATGGCACCACCGAACCCGCATCGGCCACGTCGTATTCGGCATGCGCGCGGTAGGTGAGCGCGGCCACGCGGTCGCCCACGGCCAGGCCGGTGACGCCCTCGCCCACAGCCGCGATGCGGCCCCAGCCTTCGTGCCCCGGCGCACCGGCCGGCTGCGGGTATTCGAACCAGGAGCGGCCCTCCCACAGCGGCAGGCTCGATGCACAGACGCCCGAGCCCTCGAGCTTGAGCAGCACTTGGCCCGCAGCGGGTTCGGGCGTATCTACCTGCCGCAGGACGGCCTGTCCCGGCGAAGCAATGACACTGGCGAACATGCTCACCTCCCGGCCGCTGCAAGCACCGGGCGGCGCTGGCCGCTCTTGCGGGCGGTGGCGGGTTGCGCCCGCATCTCTCGCAGCCACTGGTGCAGGCGCTCGATGCCGTGCCGCGCGTCGACAGCGGGCCGCCAACCCGTGGCCGCCTCGAAGCGGCGCGTGTCCGAGACGTAGTAGCGCTGGTCGCCGGTGCGCCAGTCTTCATGCGCGGTTTCGGGGCGCCTGCCTTCGAGCACTTCGATCTGGTCCAGCAGGTCGAGCAAACTGATCACGTTGCGCGGCCCGCCGCCGATGTTGAAGGCGGCGCCGGCCAGCTTGCCGATATTGCGCTGCGCCAGCACGAAGGCATCGACGAGGTCGTCGACGAACAGGATGTCGCGCACCTGCTTGCCGTCGCCGAAGAGCGTGATGGGTTCGCCATCGAGCGCGCGCAACAGGAAGTGCGCCACCCAGCCCTGGTCTTCGGTGCCGAACTGGCGCTGGCCGTAGATGCAGCTCATGCGGAAGACCACCGTCTTCATGCCGTAGCTGCGCGCGTAGTCATGCACATACTGGTCGGCCGTTCCCTTGGAGCAGCCGTAGGGGCTGTGAAAGTCGAGCGGCCGCGCCTCGGAAATGCCGTGGCTTGCAATGTCGGCCGTCACCGGTCCATAGCGCTGGCCCTCGAGCTTGAGCTCCACGTCTTCCAGGCCGCCGTAGACCTTGTTGGTCGAGGTCATCAGCACCGAGGGCGGCACCGGCTGCGCGCGGGCCGCCTCGAGCACATTGAGCGTGCCGAGCGCGTTCACCGCAAAGTCTTCACGCGGATCGACCAGGCTGGTGGTCACCGCCACCTGCGCCGCAAAATGAAAGACGTGGTCGGCCCGGGCGACCGCTCGCTCCACCGCGGCGGCATCGCGGATGTCGGCCACCGCCACGTCGAGCCCGGTCGCATGGTTCTGCTGCAGCCAGTCGAGGTTGCGTTCCACGCCGGGGCGCGAGAGGTTGTCGAACACCAGCACGCGGCGGCCTTCGGACAGCAGCCGGTGCGCGAGGTTGGCCCCCACGAAGCCCGCGCCACCCGTGATGAGCGTGACCCGATCCTTGCCGTTGAGCGCGCGCCGGGGAGTGAGTACTGCGTCCCGGCTGTTCATATGGCCAACCCGCGCGCGGAAAGCTCTGCGCTCGCTTGCGCCACGCGGTCGACCGCCGCTTGCCCCTCCAGCCAGGCCGCGAGCTCGGCCAGGCCGTCTTCCAGGCTCACGCGGGGCGAATAGCCCAGCACGCGGCGAGCCTTGGATATGTCCGCATAGCAGTGCCGTATGTCGCCGACGCGGTACTTGCCGGTGATTTCGGGCAGCAGGTTTTCCTTGCCCACGGCCTCGGCCACGCGCTGTGCGATGTCTCGCACGCTGTAGGCCTCGCCGCTGCCGATGTTGAACACCTCGCCCGCCGCGGCCGGCATTTCGAGTGCGAGCCGCGAGGCGCGCGCGATGTCGTACACGCTCACGAAGTCGCGCTGCTGGTGCCCGTCTTCGAAGATCTTGGGAGGACTGTCGTTGAGCAGGCGCGACGCAAAGATCGCGAGCACGCCGGTGTACGGGTTCGAGAGCGCCTGCCGCGGGCCATAGGCGTTGAAGAAACGCAGCGCCGCGGTCGGAATGTTGTAGGCCCGGCCGATCATGAGGCACATGCGCTCCTGGTCGAACTTGGAGAGCGCATACACCGATGCGAGCGCGGGGGCCTTGTCTTCCGGCGTGGGCGCGGGCACCAGTGCCAGCCCGTCTTCGTCGCGCCATTCCCAGTCGCCGCGCCGCAGTTGCTCGAGCGTGCGCTCCTGCACCGTGCGGAGCTCGCCGCTTGCGGTGCGGTAAAGGCCTTCGCCATACAGGCTCATGCTCGATGCAACGATCAGCTTCTTCACCGGCTTCTCGATCAGCGCCTCCAGCAGCACCGCGGTGCCCAGGTTGTTCACCCGCGTGTAGTGCGCCACCTCGTACATGCTCTGGCCCACGCCCACTGCCGACGCGAAGTGGTAGACCGCATCCACGCCCTTGAGCGCGCTGCGCACCGCGGCCGGGTCGCACACGTCGCCGACGACGAGTTCGATGTCGGTCTCCAGGTAGTCGGGCCTGCGGCCGCTGTCGCCATGCACCTGCGGCGCAAGGTTGTCGAGAACGCGAACGCGATAGCCGTGGGAGAGAAGCTCGTCTGCAAGGTGCGAGCCGATGAAACCGGCGCCGCCGGTGATGAGAATTTGCTGCGACATGAAACCCCTTTTTTGTTTGAGCCGCCGGCGAATCGACGAGGTAGAAATCTTCTTTTTCAACGCCTTGGCGAAGCCCTAAATTCGACGAAAAATTGCCGCCTTCATGTGCGAAGGTACTTACCTGTGTGTAGGCGCGTTGCCCTGTTACGCCACTGCAGAGTTGGGTCTGTGCATCGAGGGTGTTTCACGTGCGCGCGAGGCTTCAAACGAGCGTAGATTGCGAAGGAACAAAGCTTCGGCTTTGTGTTCAATCACGTCCGCCCTGCACTCGCGCGGCGGCTCTCGCAAAGGTCTCCAACATGAGCAAGATACGTGTCGCAATCGTCGGTGTGGGCAACTGCGCCTCCTCGCTGGTGCAGGGTGTTCATTTCTATGCCAACGCCCAGGGCACCGACTTCATTCCCGGCCTGATGCACCTCGATCTCGCGGGCTATCGCCCGTCGGACATCGAGTTCAGCGCCGCCTTCGACGTGCATGCGAAAAAGGTCGGGCGCGACCTGGGCGAAGCCATCTACGAAGCGCCCAACAACACCATTCGCTTTGCCGATGTGCCCAAGCTGGGCGTGCCGGTGCACCGCGGCCCCACGCACGACGGCATTGGCGCCTACCTGAAGGACGTGGTGCCGCTTGCGCCCGGCAAGGCGCAGAACGTGGCGAAGATCCTGAAGGAGACGAAGACCGACGTGGTGGTCTCGTACCTGCCGGTGGGCTCCGAGAAAGCGACGCAGTGGTATGCGCAGCAGGTGCTGGAGGCCGGCTGCGCCTTCGTCAACTGCGTGCCGGTGTTCATTGCTTCGCGGCCCGAGTGGGAGAGGCGCTTTGCCGAGCGTGGCCTGCCGATCATCGGGGACGACATCAAGTCGCAGGTGGGCGCGACCATCGTGCATCGCATCCTGACCGATCTTTTCAGGAAGCGGGGCGTGCGGCTGGACCGCACCTACCAGCTCAACTTCGGCGGCAACACCGACTTCTTGAACATGCTCGAACGCGAGCGGTTGCTGTCCAAGAAGATCTCGAAGACGCAGGCCGTCACGAGCCAGCTCGGCCATCCCATGAAGGCCTCCGACGTGCATGTGGGCCCGAGCGACCATGTGCCGTGGCTGGACGACCGCAAGTGGTGCTACATCCGCATGGAGGGCACCACCTTCGGCAACGTGCCGCTGCAGTGCGAAGTCAAGCTCGAGGTGTGGGACTCGCCCAACTCCGCCGGGGTGGTGATCGATGCGGTGCGCTGCGCCAAGCTCGCCCTCGACCGCGGCGTGGGCGGCGCGGTGCTGGCGCCTTCGAGCTATTTCATGAAGTCCCCGCCGCAGCAGTTCACCGACGACGAGGCCCGCGAACTGGTGGAGGCGTTCATTCGCGGCGACGCCGAAGCCGCCGCGCCGCCCGAACGCAAACCCCGCGCGCATGAACATGCGCCGCGCCACACGAAGAGGAGCAAGCTCGCATGATCGAAGCCGTCAAGTTCTGGAACGAGCCCAACAACAAGTCGCACTGGGACCTCGAGCTCGACCCCGACTGGTCTGCTTACGCACAGATGGTCAAGCTGGCATCGAGTGCCGTCCGCGCGGAGAACAGCACGCTCACGCAGGTGCTGGGCGGTATATCACCCATCGACGCGCACTTCATGGCGGGTCTCCGCGACCGGGGCGTGCTCGACGGGCTCGACGCGGTGGCGGTGCACGGCTTTCCGCTGGACTGGAACAACTGGCAGATCCACGAATGGCCGCGCCGCATCGCAGAGATCGAGGCCGTGACGCACCTGCCGGTGTGGGTGACCGAAGTGGGCGTGTCGACCTTCGGTGCTGAAGAGGTGCAGGAGTTCGGGCTGCGCCGCACGGCCGAGCTGCTGATCGGCCGGGTGCCGCGCATCTTCTGGTATTCGCTCTACGACCTTCCCCAGGCCTGGCCGGCCACCACGCGGCACCGCGAGGCCGAGGGATCGAGCTACTACCGCCACTTTCACATGGGCCTGCTGCGCGAAGACGGCACGCCCAAGCTCGCATGCGAGCAATTTGCAAGCTACACGCCATCGATGGGCATTTGCCAGTGGTTCCACTTCGAAGACCATCGGCTTGACGACGCGGTGCGCTGGCTCGAGCGGCTGGGCGTGCGCCACCTGCGCACCGGGCTGAGCTGGGCCGACAGCTTCCGGCCGAATGCCGAGCGCTGGTTCGACCGGCAGATGCGCGCGCTGGAAGACTTCGACGTGACGCTCACCTTCTGCTTCACGCCCGAGCACCGAGGCATTGCGCCGCACCACACCAGCCCGCCGCAGCAACCCGAGGAGTTTGCCGAGTTCTGCGCGAGCATGGTCCGGCGCTATGCGTCGAACCGGGCGTGCACGGTGTTGCCCTTTGCGGCCGCCGGCACCACGGCGCCGTCGCGCATGCCCGCCGCGAGCTGAGCCGGCGAAAGCTCTCCGGCCGAGAGCAGGCCATCGAAGTATTCGATGGTCTTGCGCAGGCCCTCTTCGAGCTGCACGCTCGGCTGCCAGCCGAACATTTCCTTGGCAAGGCGAATGTCGGGCCGGCGCTGCATGGGGTCGTCCGAAGGCAGCGGCGCGAATGCGAGCTTCGATGACGAGCCCGTCAGCTTGATGACCAGGGTTGCAAGCTCGCGCACGGTGAACTCGACCGGGTTGCCGATGTTCACCGGGCCGGGCCCGCCGGCCGAAGCGTCCATGAAGCGGTTGAGCCCTTCCACCAGGTCATCGACAAAGCAGAAGCTGCGCGTCTGCAGGCCTTCGCCATAGATGGTGATGGGATCGCCGCGCAACGCCTGCACGATGAAGTTGGACACCACGCGCCCGTCGCGCGGATGCATGCGCGGCCCGTAGGTGTTGAAGATGCGCGCCACGCGAATGTCGACCTGGTGCTGGCGGTGGTAGTCGAAGAACAGCGTCTCGGCGCAGCGCTTGCCTTCGTCGTAGCAGCTGCGCACGCCGATCGGGTTGACCTTGCCCCAGTAGCTCTCGGGCTGCGGATGCACGTCGGGGTCGCCGTACACCTCGCTGGTGGAAGCCTGCAGGATGCGCGCGCGCACCCGCTTGGCCAGGCCGAGCATGTTGATGGCGCCATGCACGCTGGTCTTGGTGGTCTGCACCGGGTCATGCTGGTAGTGCACGGGTGATGCGGGGCACGCCAGGTTGTAGATCTGGTCTACCTCGACATACAGCGGAAAGGTGATGTCGTGGCGCATGAGCTCGAAGTGCGGATTGCCGAGCAGGTGCTCCACGTTGCGGCGCGTGCCGGTAAAGAAGTTGTCTGCGCACAGCACGTCGTGGCCTTGCGCCAGCAGCCGTTCGCAGAGGTGGCTCCCGAGAAAGCCCGCGCCGCCGGTCACGAGAATGCGGCGTTGGGAGTTGTAGACACGCATGATCGAAGCTCCTGTTGTGTGTTTGTCTGTCTTTGTTCAGCGGCCGATGGCCAGGTAGTCGAAACCCTGCGACCGGATCTCGGGGTCGTACAGATTGCGGCCGTCGAAGATCAGCGGCTGCCTGAGCGCGGTCTTCAATGCGCTGAAGCTTGGGCTCTTGAAGGCCTTCCAGTCGGTGAGGATGACCAGTGCATCGGCATCCTCCACGGCCTGCATCGGGTTCTCGACGTAGCGCAGGCGCGCAATCAGCTCGGGCATGCCCTCCAGGTCGCCTGCAAGCACCTTGCGCGCCTCGGCAATGGCAACCGGGTCGTGCGCAACGACTTCTGCGCCGCGCACCAGCAGCGCCTTGATCACCAGGCGGCTCGGCGCTTCACGCATGTCGTCGGTGTCGGGCTTGAAGGCCAGCCCCCACACGCCGAAGCGGCGGCCGCGCAGGTCTTCGCCGAAGCGGCGGACGATCTTTTCTATGAGCACCTGCTTTTGCGCGTCGTTCACCGCGCGCACCGCCTCCAGCACCTGCAGGCGCTGGCCGTGCGTGGCGGCGGTGTGCACCAGCGCCTGCACGTCCTTGGGAAAGCAGCTACCGCCGTAGCCCAACCCCGCATACAGAAAGCTGTAGCCGATGCGCGGATCGGAGCCTATGCCGCGGCGCACCTGCTCGATGTCGACGCCCACTTTTTCCGCAAGATTTGCAAGCTCGTTCATGAAGCTGATGCGCGTGGCGAGCATGGCATTGGCCGCGTACTTGGTGAACTCGGCCGCCTTCACGTCCATGTGGATCATGCGGTCGCGCTGCCGGTTGAAGGGCGCGTACAGGCGGGTCATCACTTCCCTGGCATGGCGCCCCGCCTCGCCGGGCTCGGTGCCGACCACGATGCGATCGGGCCGCATGAAGTCGTCGACGGCCGCGCCCTCTTTCAGGAATTCGGGGTTGGACACGATGGCGACCGGAAGCCCCTGCAAGCCGCTGCCCGCCGCATGGTCGCCGTTGCTGCGGCGCTCCGAGAGCTCTTCCTCGATGGCGGCGCGCAGCTTGCCGGCGGTGCCCACCGGCACGGTGGACTTTTCGACCACCACCTTGAAGCCCTGCATGTGGCGGCCGATGCTGCGGCCGGCGGCAAGCACGTATTGCAGGTCGGCACTGCCGTCTTCGCCGGGCGGCGTGCCGGCCGCGATGAAGATCAGGTCGCCGTGGTGCACGGCCCGGGCCACGTCGGTCGTGAAGTGCAGGCGGCCGGTGCGCACGTTGCGCTCGATGAGCTGCGGCAGGCCTTCCTCGTGGATCGGCACGCCGCCCGATTGCAGGATTTCGACCTTGCGTTGATCGACGTCGAAGCAGACGACTTCATTGCCGATCTCCGCCAGGCAACTGCCCGTGACGAGACCTACGTAGCCGGTACCGAGGACTGAAATTTTCATGGGGAGAGAACGGATGAGTGCGGATGTTCGTGGTGGTGTAAGCGTGTTGAAAAAACCTAGCAGAAATTTTTCGGCGAAGGAACAGGACAGCACCGTGGTGCATGGTTGACTGCATTGATGAGCGCAAATAACGTGGCGCATCGAAAACAGAGGCGGCGCCCCGCGGGCATGCCGGTTGCCATGAGTTTTTTTCGACGACTGCGAACGATGACGACGACCTGGACACCCAACTTCAGCTGGATCACGCAGGAGCTTGCCGTCGGTGGCAGCTTTCCATCGGAGCGCGCCGAAGAGCTCGCCTCCGCGCATCGCATTCGTGCGGTGGTCGACCTGCGCAACGAGGCCAAGGACGACGAGGCCGTGCTGCACCGGCACGGCATGACGCTGCTGCACTTGCCGACCGAGGACATGTGCGGCGTCGATGCCGAACAGCTCGATGAAGGCGTGGCCTTTGCCAGCGCCGCGCTCGACCGCGGCGAACGCGTGCTCATTCATTGCGAACACGGCATCGGCCGCTCGGCCACGCTCGCGCTGTGCGTGATGGTGTTTCGCGGCGAGCGACCGCTCGATGCGCTCGAGCAGATGAAAAGCCGCAGGGCGCTGGTGTCGCCCTCCCCCGCGCAGTTCGCGTGCTGGAGCGAATGGCTGGCGCGCCATCGCGAGCTGAGCCGCGCGCCGTGGGAGGTTCCGGATTTCGATGCGTTCCAGGCCATTGCATACCGCCACATGCGGATTCGCTGATGCTGGTCTATGGCGACGCGACGCGGCGGGAGCCAGCCGCCCGAAAGCTGGCGCGGCTGCGCGGGCAGCTTGCCGATGCGCGGGCTTCGCCGGCGGGCCTTGGCAGGCACAGCCTGCTTGTCGATGCGCTCATCGAAGCGGGCGAACTGGTTCAGGGCGTTGCGGATGCGCACTTTCTCGCGGCCGGAAAGCGCGACACGCCGTCGCCCCAGACGGATGCCGCCATCGCGCTCACCGTGGCGGTAGCCAGGCTGTGCGCGCAGTCGTGGGAGACAGCCTTTGCGCATGAATGGCAGCAAGCTCCGCTGGAAGACCTGCTCGCCGCATGCGAAGCCCTGCTTGCTTCCGCCGACCTGGAAGTGAAGCAGCCTGAAGGCTACGCGTTCTACGCGCTCTATCCGGAAGGCCACTTCACCGCCGCCAAGCGGCTGCGGCCCCGGCCTTGGCGCGTGATCGGCCTTCGCAGCATCGGCACCAGCCTGGCCGCGATGGCGGCGGTGGCGCTCGATGCGCCTGCGCCGCTGACGCTCAGGCCGGTCGGGCATCCCTTCGATCGCGGTGTTTCGCTGGGCGACGCGCCGCTTGCAAGACCCGCCTCGCACCATGCCATCGTCGACGAAGGGCCCGGGCTCTCGGGATCGTCGATCGCGGGCGTGATACGGCGGCTGCGCGATGAAGGCGTGCCGGCGGACCGCATCCATCTCTTTCCCGGGCACGCGAACGGACCGGGCGCGCAGGCCAACGATGAAACGCGCGCGCTGTGGACGCAGGCTTCGGTGCACGTGGTCGGGTTCGACGAACTGATCTTGCGCGCCAAACATCCCGCGCATCGGCTGCAGGGCTGGGTCGAGTCGCTGGTCGGGCCGCTTCATGCGCCGCTTGCCGAGATCACCGGAGGCGCATGGCGCCGCGCACATGGCGATGGCCAAGGCGATGTGCCTCCGGCTCATCCATGGCAGGAGCGGCGCAAGTTCCTGGCGCACAGCCATCACGGCGCCTGGCTCGTGAAGTTCATCGGCCTGGGCCACGCCGCGCGCCAGCGTTTCGGCTGTGCGATGCGATTGGCGGAGGCCGGTTTCTCCCCCACCGTCGCGGGCCTGTGCCATGGCTTCATGGTGGAGCAATGGCACGATGAGATGGCGCCGCTGTCTCTCGCCCGGTTGCAATGCACGGAGCTCAGGGCGCGCCTGGTCGAGCGCGTTGCGGACTACATCGCATTTCGCGTGCGCAGCTTTCCCGCACCGGAAGAGAACGGCGCGTCGCTGCGGGTGCTGTGTGAAATGGGGCGGCACAACAGCACCCAGGCGCTTGGCAATGGACTGGCGACCGCATGGGATCGATTCCAAGGCCAGGCCGAGCGACTGGAGGGCCGGGTGCACCGGGTGAAGACGGACAACCGCATGCACGCATGGGAATGGCTGGCGGACGACAACCGCATCCTCAAGACCGACGCGGTGGACCACCACGCGGGCCACGACCTGATCGGCTGCCAGGACGCGGCTTGGGATGTTGCCGGTGCGTGTACCGAGCTCGGGCTGACCGCCGAAGAGCTGGACCGGCTGGTCGACGGCCTCTTGCGGCGCGGCTGCCGGATCGAGGCGGAACTTCTGAGCTTCTACGCGCCGGCTTACCTTGCCTTCCAGCTGGGCCACTACCGCCTGGCGGCACAGGACGCTCGCAGCCACGATGAGCAAAGGCGCCTCGAGTCGCAATGCGAGCGCTACACCCAGGCGCTGCGCGACCAACTCGCAGGCAGCTGAGAAGCTACTCCAGAGCGCTTGCGAACATAAGTCCTCAGGGCATCAGCCTGGGAGGCCCCATATGTAGTCCGCGCTGCCACCCACACGAGAAACGTTCCTACGCGAGGCACCCGAGCCCGCCCCGAATCTGCAACCGGGTGAACACACCGGCTCGACAACCATTTTTCCCGTGGGTGCGAGTTTGGCGGCGGCCATGGTGGTCGCCGCCTTTTTTGCGGGCGTATCGCTTGTTCGAAGATGACCACTCTTGATCTGCTGTTTGCCCGAGGCCCCAGGATGCGACCCGTGCGTCGAGTGCTTGGTTTCTGCATCGTTGCACTGGGCCTGGGCCTCTTGGCCTTCGAGGCGGCCGAGGCGATCTGGCGCGGCGATGCGCGCGTGCGCGGGGCACTTCTGGGCGGGAGCCTGGCGGCGTTGGCTACGGCGCTCGGCACGCTGCCCGTGGCGCTGTCGCAGCAGTTCTCGCAGCGCAGCTGCGACACCATGCTGGGCTTTGGGGCCGGCGTGATGCTCGCCGCCACTTCGTTCTCGCTCGTGATCCCGGGCCTGGAGGCCGCGCGAGCCCAGGGCGCCGGCGCGTGGGCCGCCGGAGGCATTGTGGGCGGGGGCGTGCTGCTCGGCGCGGCGCTGCTGCTGGCCATCGACCGCATGGTTCCCCATGAGCATTTCGTGAAGGGCCTCGAGGGGCCCAAGGCCATGAAGCTGAAGCGGGTGTGGCTCTTCGTGCTGGCCATTGCGCTGCACAACCTGCCCGAGGGCCTGGCGATCGGCGTCGCTTTCGCGGGCTCCGACCCCGTGGCGGCCACCGCGCTGGCCACGGGAATCTCCATCCAGGACGTGCCCGAAGGCATGGTGGTGGCGCTTGCGCTGCGCGGCGTGGGCTACGGGCGTTTCATGTCGGTGGGCCTTGGCGTGGCTTCGGGCCTGGTAGAGCCGGCCATGGCGGTGCTGGGCGCCACGGTGGTCACGCTGACCGCCAGCCTGCTGCCCTGGGGCCTGGCACTGGCGGCGGGCGCCATGCTGTTCGTCATCAGCCACGAGATCATTCCGGAGTCGCACCGCCAGGGACACGAGGCCTTTGCAACGGGAGGCCTGATGGTCGGCTTCGTGCTGATGATGGTGCTGGATACCGCGCTGGGGTAAAGAAAGGGCACGCCATATGACTGCACTCGACCTTTTGAACCTGGACGTGCTCCTTGCGCGCAGCGTGCTTCTGCGCGCCGACTACCTGCAGGCGCAAAGCCGGATCACCGAGTCGCTTGCCAGGTGGAACGGCGATCCGGCCCAGGGGCCGGCCGACAGGGACTTCGAGGAGCTGGCTCTTGCGATGAGCCGCTCGCTCTCGGCCGACGCCCGCTACCTTTGCACCCTTTCGTTCACGGTGCGCGGCATCATCGAACGCGCGAAGGCCATGGCCTGATCAGGCTCCGCCGAACGCGAGCGCGGGCTTGGCGATCATGAGCCAGAAAAGCGCAAGAAAGAGAAAGAACGCCGGCACGCCCAGCGCCACCCACCACTTGAAGAGCAGCCAGTAGCGCGGCGGCAGCGGCGTATTGCCTGCGGCCGCCTGCGCCGCCAGGTCGCGCAACCGCATCTGCAGCCAGACGACCGGCAGCCAGCACGCAATGGCCAATGCATAGCAGACCAGGGAAGCAGCAAGCCATGGCGTGGAAAGCGGCATGCCCATGCGGTGCACCAGCCACAGGCCCGTGACCGGCTGCAGCACGGCCGTGGTCGCGGTAAAGAGCCAGTCGGCACGCACCACCATGCGCGATACGACCGCTATCGCCCGCACGTCGCCGGACAGGGTGGTGGCCAGCAGGTAGAAGGCCGACCCGATGCCGGTACCGAACAGCAGGGTCGACGAGATCACGTGCACGTATTTCAAGACAAGGTATTCCATGGTGCGGCTTTCAAGGCGGCTTGGGTGCTGCGGCATGCATGCGGCAGCGCGAGGGCGGCTCCATGGCCCACAGCAGGCCGATGGCCGCGCACATCGGCAGGTTCTTGGAGAGCGGGCCGAAGGGATGCAGCCAGAACTCCGGCATGGCCCATGTGATGGCCGCGGTGTAGAAGGCAATCAAGGCAAGCTGCAGCGGCCACAGCACGCGGCTGCGCCATGCGGCGGGCAGCGCGAGCGTGCCGATGCCCAGTGCTAGGTCGAACACCGCGGCGCCGTCGAGCAGCAGCTCGGCCCACAGGCCGCTCGCGCCGACGCGGGCCAGCAGCGCAAGGCTCTGGTCGCGCGGGTAGAGCCCGATGGAGACGATAAAGGTCCAGATCCACACCAGCGCGACGGACCAGCGCAGCAGCGGCAGCATCCATTGCAGCCATGCGGCGCGGCGCAGCGCCGGCACGCCGTGGGCCGGAATGAAGGCCCGGTGCGAGCGCGGCGCCCGCCCGAGCCAGCCTTCCAGGTCGGCCGCGGGCGCGGCATTGCCCTGCAGCAGCATGCCCGCGGTTTCGGCGTCCAGGAAGCTGCCCTTCCACCGGCCCGCCAGCATCGCGCCCCACCTGAACAGGCGCTCGGGCAGCGGCAGCACCCACGCCTGGTGCGCATAGCCGAGCTGCCGGCGCAGATCGGCCAGGTAGGTGCGCAAACTCACCGGCTCGGGGCCCACG
This sequence comes from Variovorax sp. CCNWLW186, assembly GCF_037203865.1. NCBI lineage: Bacteria > Pseudomonadati > Pseudomonadota > Betaproteobacteria > Burkholderiales > Comamonadaceae > Variovorax > Variovorax sp. CCNWLW186. The sequence goes on from NZ_JBBCBO010000010.1 coordinate 114,896, forward strand.
AAGGCGATGGTGCGGCTGCCCACGGGCCGCGCCTCGGCCAGCGCCAGCACGCCGGCGACCACGTCATGCAGGTGGACGGGTTGCAGCCATTGGCCACCGCCGCCGGGCAGCAGCAGCATCGGCATGACGGCAAGTGAGGCGAACAGGTTCGCGCTCGCGCCCTCGTCGCCCCACACCAGCGAAGGCTGCACGACGGCCGACGCCACCCGGCAGCGCCGCAGGTGCCTGTCTGCGGCTCCCTTGCTGCGGTAATAGCCGCTGGCCGCGGCGGGCGTGGCGCCCAGTGCGGAGATCTGGATCACCAGCGCGACGCCCACCGCGGCGCAGGCGTCGAAGAGCTGCACCGGCCCCAGGTGGTGAATGGCATCGAACTCGCCCGCGCGGCGCTCGCGCAGCACGCCGGCCGCGTTGATGACCACGTCTCCAGGGCGCAGGTGTTCCGTCCAGAAGGAAGCGGGCGGGACCTCGGCCAGGTCTGCCGAAATCCATTGCGCATGGGTTTGCGGCCAGAGGGCCTCTGCGCGTGCCTTGTCCGCGTCGCGCGCGGTGCACAGCAGGTCGGCCCCGCGGTGCGCGAAGGCTTCGGCAAATGCGCGCCCCAGAAAGCCGGATGCGCCAACGATCACTACCCTCACTGCTCGCCTTTCCCCATGCCGCGGCCAGCCGGGCCTCACCGCGTGCGCTCGCGGTTGGCCACCGCGCAGCCCAGCGCCAGGCCGACGGCAAAACTGGCGTACACCGCGGCCATGGCGCCCTTGGACAGGTGATGCTCGAACCCGGGAGTCAGCCGCCGGGGTGTGGCCAGGTAGTCGACCGCGCATGCGGTGGCCGCGGCAATGCCGGCGCCTCCCAGCGCGGCCGGCACCGACCGGGCGGGGCGCCGGTTGGCGTGAAGCCATGCATAGAGAACCGCCCAGAAGGTGGCCGAGCCATGGTGAATGGCATAGCCGAGCACCGTATGCCGCAATGACGGCGACCTGCGGAACAGGGCCTCGCGGTCCCATACCCAGTGGCTGGTGGCGTTGGTGGTCGCCGTGGAACTGCCAGTTTCGAAGCGCCCGCAGATCGCCAGCGCGACGCTCGATGCCACGCTGGCGAACGCGCCCGCGATCAGGCCGGTCTTGAGGGCCGACGCCGCGCGGCTCGCGGGCGGCGCGTCCATGGCGGAAGATTTTTCACTTTCACAGCTTTGCATGCCCGAATCTTTGACGCCTGCGTGCTTTGCGCGAGTGCGGCGCGGAGCATGAACACGTAGGTCGGCGCCGCATTGCTGCGGCGGTACGTGCGTCCAAGCGCTTCCAGGCGCTTGGGGGCGCTTCGGGCGTTTCGCGACAGGGGTGCGCGCCGCTGTCCGACACCCTTGGCCCGCGAGGCGATGCAGCGTTGGCTCACTGCACTGAAAGGTGATCGAGATGAAGGCTCAACAAGCAAGAAGTGACGAGCGCGACAACAAGCGGGTTTTTCGGTGGGGTGTGGGCGCGGCCATCGTCGTGTTCCTGCTGGCGCTGCTCTACAACCTGCTGACGCAGACGCGGGAAGAAGGTCCGGTGAAGCCGGACACCCCGACGCAGAGCGCGCCGCAGACGACGGCGCCGTCGACTGCTGCGCCGGCAGCGCCAGCGGCCCCAACGGCACCATCGAAATAGGCGCGCAGCGGTTGCGCGCCGCGGCCTGCGTCAGGAAGACGCATTCCAGCTGAGAAGCCCCTTCTGCGTGGCCTCGCAGACCGCTTGCGTGCGCGTCTTGACGGCCAGCTTGTAATAGATGCTCTTGAGCTGGGCGCCGATGGTGTGGGCCGAACGCTGGCTTTCCTCGGCAATCTGCCGGTTGGTCTTGCCCTGCGCGATCAACCGCAGCACGTTCAGCTCCCGGGGCGTCAGCAGCCCCTTCGGCGCGATGCCCTCCGCGCGCAGCAATTTGTCAGCGCGCTGCGCGTCGGCAGTAGTCAGCTTGGCCCCAGGTTGCGCGGCAATGCCGTCAAGGATGCGGCGGGCGATCTGCGACGCCGACAGGGAGTCGCCGAGTTCGATCGAATGCATCAGAAAGGCCAGGTCTGTTGCGTTTGCCTGCGCGAAGAGATGCCGCACAACCCCCGCCGCTGCCGTGGCGGCGCTCATCGGCGGGCCGCCGAAAACCGTCGGCTCGAGCGGCTCGTGCAAGCCGGGTTCGGGAACATGGATCTGAAGACCTTCACGTTGCAAGCTCCGCGCGCGTTGATGAAACCCGATGCTATGGAAAACGCCACTTGCGCGCACGCGCTTTTGTAGTGCCGCTGTGTCTCTGTTCACATCTGGCAGAGGGAAACCGGCAACGTATCCGCTGCGGATGGGCTCCAGGCTTCAATCGGCGGGGGATTCAGGGCCCGATGCAGCGGCCGGATTCCCGCTGCCGCTGTGCTCGTCAGGCAGCGGTTCGAAGTCTGTGGCGGCAAAGTCGGAAGACACGTGCAACCCGTGCTCGTCGCGGCGAACGAGCCCGCGGTCTTCCATGTTGCGCATGGCCTTGTTGACCACCTCGCGCGAAAGCCCCGCATACGAGGCGATCACCGCCTGCGTGATGCGCTTGTCGTAGCCGCCGGTGGTGGAAGGCGCCAGCTGGCTCAGCTGATGCAGCACGCGGCCCACCAGGTCTTCGGAGGGCAACGATGAAATCCGCCGGAGCTGGCCGCGCATTGCGCTCAGGCGCTTCATGGCAAGCTCGAGCAGCTTCAATGAAATTTCCGGATGCAACGCGCACAGCCTGCGCATTTCGGAAACCGGAATCAGGTACACCGACGAAGGAAGCGCCGCGACCAGCGACTGCGCGACCTGGTAGCGGTCTTCGCTGAAAGAAGAACCGAAGAAGAAATCGTCCTGCCGTATGAATTCGGTGGTGACATCGTCGCTGCTGCTGCCATGCGCCACCACGCGCAGCAGCCCGCCCGCCACGCAATAGATGCAGTCGGTCCACTCGTCGGCGGCAAGGACGGTTTCATTGCGCCGGTAGGAGCGAAGTTCGGTGGCCTGGACCAATGCCGCGCGCTCCGCCTGCGGCAGACCGGCGACCAGCGTGTGCAGATACATGCCCGGATGGTGCCCGAGAGCGCAACCCGCGCGGTACCCATAAATTGGGGATGCCGGGCGCCTACCGCTCCGGCCTTGCCTTGGCCGCGCGCCGCAGGCATTCGATGAGCTGCTGCGTGCTGGGCGTGCGCCTGCGGGCGCGCATGGTGATGAGGCCGACCGGCGGCAGCTCGATGGGCACCTTGAGCGACAGAACCTGCAGCATGCCCTGCTGCTGGAAATGCCGCGCCACCGAGCGGGCCATGAATGCCACGGCGTCGCGTTTCTGCAGGAAGCTGATCTGCGCCAGGAAAGAAGCGGACTCGATGATGTCGGCTGGCGGATGCACGCCGTCGCGAAAGAACATCTGGTCGAGCTTGACGCGCAGCGACGCCCAGGGTGGAGGCATCACGCACCGCTCCTTCGCCAGGTCGGCCCAGGTCAGCCGGCGCTTCGCGGCCAGCGGATGCCCGGGCCGCACCACCGCGGTCATCGGCTCCGCCAGCAGCGCCTCGGTTTCGAGGTCGGGTGCTGCATAGCCGGGCTCCAGGCGCCCCACGAACAGGTCGAGCTCGCCCAGGCGCAGCTTGGGCAGCAGCCGCGTGAGGTCGCCCTCCTCCACCAGCACCGTGGTTTGCGACGAATGCGTCTTGAGCATTTCGACCGCGCGGGCCACCAGAACCGGCATGGCCACCACCATGGCACCCACGCTGGTGCGGCCCGCGGCGCCGCTGGCCACGGCCGCTATCTCGTCGCGCGTGCGGTCGTAGTCGGCCAGCACCGAGCGTGCAAAGCGCACCACGCTCTCGCCATAAGGCGTGGGCTCGGTGCCGCGCGTGGAGCGCTCGAACAACGCCAGGCCGAACATGCGCTCGATTTCGACCAGCGACTTGGAGACCGCCGGCTGCGTGACCGAAAGGAACTCGGCTGCACGCCCGAGGTGGCGGAACTGGTCGAGCGCCACCAGCATTTGCAGGTGGCGCAGCTTGAGGTTGGAACGCAGGACGCGGTCGATCTGGCTCATCGTGGGTGGTGGCGGGGCTTTTCTTCTACATAACCTCCAGGCTATGAAGAGAGTCCGCTATTTCATTGGATTGCAATGATTGTCTACTGAAGAATGCGCTCTGCTTTCATCGAACTACAAATCGTCGGAGACACACATGACCTTCAATCGCTCCCCACGGCGACGTCAATTGATGCTGGGCGGCCTAGGTGCCGCCGCTCTGGCCGCGGTGCCCGCCCGCGCATTCGCAGCCGACTATCCCGAGCGCCCCATCACCTTCATCTGCCCCTGGCCGGCCGGCGGTACGGCCGACCGCTCGATGCGCGCCATCTGCCAGATTGCGGCGCGAGAACTCGGCCAGCCCATTGCGCTGGAAAACCGCGCCGGCGCTTCGGGAATGATCGGCACCAAGGCCCTGGCCTCCGCCAAGCCTGATGGCTACACCGTCGGACAGATCCCGATCTCGGTCACGCGCTTTGCGCAGATCGGCACTGTGCAAGTCGACCCGCTGAAAGACCTGAGCTACCTGGCCCGCACCTCGGGCCAGACATTCGGCATTGCGGTGCCGGCGAGTTCGCCTTTCAAGTCGCTGCGGGACATGCTGGCGCAGGCCAAGGCCAAGCCGGGCGTGATCAGCTATGCCCACGCCGGCGTAGGCGGCGCCACCCACGTGGGCATGGAGCAGTTCGCGCAGGCGGCGGGTGTCAAGTTCAACGCCATCGCCTACAAGGGCGGCTCCGCGGCGCTGCAGGACGTACTGGGCGAACAGGTCGACATGCTGGCGGACAGCAGCTCCTGGGCGCCGCATGTGGAAAGCGGCAAGCTGCGCCTGCTTGCCACCTGGGGCGAGGCGCGCACGCCGCGCTTCAAGGACACGCCCACGCTCAAGGAGCTGGGCTTCGACGTGGTGGTGGAGGCGCCCAACGGCATTGGCGCGCCGCGCGGGTTGCCCCCGGCCGTGGAAAAGAAGCTGCGCGACGCGTTCCGCGTGGCCGTCAACAGCGAAGAGTTCAAGAAGGTGGCCGACAGCATCGACGCGCCGGTGATGTACCAGGACGGACCCGACTACAAGAAATACGTCGAAGCCGTCTATCGCCAGGAGACCGACCTGATCCGCAAGCTCAATCTCAAGGAACTGATGGAGAAGGGTTGATGAACGACAGCCCCCTGCTCCGCCTGCACCCGAACGACAACGTACTGGTTGCCAAGACACCCATCGCCCTGGGCGAGACGATTGCCGAGTTCGGCGTGCGCGCGCGCGCGCAAATTCCCGCGGGGCACAAGATCGCGTCGCGCGGCATTGCGGCCGGCGAGCAGGTGAAGAAGTACGACACCGTCATCGGCGTGGCGTCGCGCGACCTCGAGGCGGGTGACTACGTGCACAGCCATAACATCACGCTGGTCGATTCGTACCGCGACCCGGGCTTTTGCCAGGACGTGCGGCCGGTGGACTATGTGCCCGAGGCCGAGCGCGCCACGTTCATGGGCTTCGTGCGCGCCGACGGCCGCGTGGGCACGCGCAACTTCATCGGCATCCTGTCGTCAGTCAACTGTTCGGCCACGGTCATCAAGCGCATTGCGGCGCATTTCACGCCCGAGCGGCTGGCGGCGTTTCCCAACGTGGACGGCGTGGCCGCCTTTGCGCAGACCAGCGGCTGCGGCATGTCTTCGCCGAGCGAGCATTTCGACGTGCTGCGCCGCACCCTGGCCGGCTACGCGCGCCACCCCAACCTGGCCGGCGTGCTGATCGTGGGCCTGGGCTGCGAACGCAACCAGGTCGATGCGCTGGTCGACTCGCAGGGGCTCCAGCAGGGCCGGCTGATGCGCACGATGGTGATGCAGGAAGTGGGCGGCACCCGGCAGACCATCGAGGCGGGCATTCGAGCCATCGAGGAAATGCTGCCCGAGGCCGATGCCGCGCGGCGCACCCGTGTGGGCGCCAACCACCTGAAGATCGGGCTGGAGTGCGGCGGGTCTGACGGCTTCTCGGGTATCACCGCCAACCCGGCGTTGGGCGCGGCCATGGACGTGCTGGTGCGCCACGGCGGCACCGCCATCCTTTCTGAAACGCCCGAAATCCACGGTGTGGAGTTCATGCTCACGCGGCGCGCCGCAACGCCTGAGGTCGGACAGAAGCTGCTCGACCGGCTGGCCTGGTGGGAGCGCTACGCGGCCGGCCAGAACGCGCAGTTCAACGGTGTGGTCGGGCATGGCAACCAGGCCGGCGGGCTGGCCAACATCTTCGAAAAATCCCTTGGCTCGGCCATGAAGGGCGGGACCACGCCGCTGCAGGCGGTGTACGAATATGCGGAGCCCATCGACAAGACCGGCTTCGTCTTCATGGATTCGCCGGGCTACGACCCGGTGGCCGTGACCGGGCAGATTGCCAGCGGTGCGCAGCTGATCTGCTTCACCACCGGACGCGGTTCGATGTTCGGCAGCAAGCCGGCACCGACCATCAAGCTGGCCAGCAACACGCCGATGTTCAAGCGCCTGGAAGAAGACATGGACATCAACTGCGGCGTGGTGATCGACGGCGAGCTCTCGGTGCCCGAACTGGGACAACAAATCTTCGAGCAGATATTGCGCCATGCCTCCGGCGAACGCACGCGCAGCGAAGCGCTGGGCCTGGGCGACCACGAGTTTGTGCCGTGGCACCTGGGCATCGTGAGCTGAACTTCTATTCTTCAAATGCCACTTACCCTCTCCCGCCCCCAACTGCAACGCACGGCCAACTTCATCGCGGGCGAATGGTGCGACGCCGCCGGGCGCACGCTCGACGTGACCGACCCCGCCACCGGTGATCTGATTGCGCGCGTGCCCGATTCCGGCGCCGACGCGGCGCGCGCCGCGGTCGATGCCGCGCACGCAGCCTTCCCCGCATGGCGCCGCACGCCGGCCAAGCAGCGCGCGCAAATACTCAAGCGCTGGAACGACCTGGTGCTTGCGCATCAGGACGACCTGGGCCGGCTGATCTCGCGCGAACAAGGCAAGCCGTTGGCCGAAGGCATCGGCGAGGTTGCCTATGCGGCGAGCTACATCGAGTGGTTTGCCGAAGAGGCCACGCGCGCCAACGGCGACGTGATTCCCGCGCCGGTGCCCGGCCGGCGCATGTTCGCCATGAAAGAGCCGGTGGGCGTGGTCGCAGCCATCACACCGTGGAATTTTCCGGCCGCGATGATCGCGCGCAAGATTGCGCCGGCCCTGGCCGCGGGCTGCACCGTGGTGTGCAAGCCGGCGGAGGACACACCGCTCACCTCGCTCGCGCTGGTAGCACTTGCCGCGGAGGCCGGCGTGCCCGCGGGCGTGCTCAACATCGTGACGGCCTCGCGCGAGCGCACACCCGAGGTGGTCGACGTGTGGCTGGACGATGCCCGGGTGCGCAAGATCACCTTCACCGGATCGACGCCCGTCGGCAAGCACCTGGCGCGCCGCTCGGCCGACACGCTGAAGAAGCTGTCTCTTGAACTGGGCGGCAATGCGCCGTTCATCGTGTTCGAAGATGCCGATATCGGCGCCGCGGTCGATGGCCTCATGACGGCCAAGTTCCGCAATGGCGGCCAGACTTGCGTCTGCCCGAACCGCGTATTCGTGCATGAGGCCGTGCATGACAGCTTCGCCGAATTGCTGGCGGCACGTGTCTCGGCCTTGCGGGTGGGTCCGGCCAGCGACCCGGGCTCGCAGATCGGCCCGATGATCAATGCGCGCGCCATCGAGAAGATCGAGCGGCACGTGCAGGACGCCCTCGCCCGCGGTGCGCGCCTGCTCACCGGCGGCACGCGGCTGCCGGCATTGGGACCGAACTACTTTGCGCCCACCGTGCTGGTGAACGCCGACGCAACGATGGCCTGCGCCTGCGAAGAAACCTTTGGCCCGGTCGTTCCCCTGACGCGCTTCACCGACGAAGCCGATGTGGTGGCCCAGGCCAACGACACGCCTTTCGGATTGGCGGCGTACTTCTATTCGCGCGACGTGCGGCGCATCTGGCGGGTGGCCGACGCACTGGAGGCCGGCATCGTCGGCATCAACGAAGGCGCATTGGCCGCGGAGGCGGCGCCCTTCGGCGGCGTGAAGGATTCCGGCTACGGACGCGAAGGCTCCGTGCATGGGCTGGACGACTACATGCACACTAAGTACGTATGCCAGGGCCAGCTGGACTGACCTCCGCTTCACACAGCAATACCTACAAGAGAGACATCACCCATGCCCGCCCACAACTCCTTCAAGACAGCATTGGCCGCACGCCGGCCGCAAACCGGCCTCTGGCTTTCGATGGCCGACCCGTACATGGCGGAGGTGAGTGCCACCGCCGGGTTCGACTGGCTGCTGATCGACGGCGAACACGCGCCGAACGACCTGCGCTCGACCCTTGCAGCACTGCAGGCCGTGGCGCCGCACCCCGCCCAGCCCGTGGTGCGGGCGGTTCAGGGCGACACGGCGCTAATCAAGCAGCTGCTCGACATCGGCGCGAAGAACCTGCTGGTGCCGATGGTCGACACGGCGGAGCAGGCCCGGGCACTGGTGTCGGCCACGCGCTATCCACCGCTGGGTATTCGCGGCGTCGGCAGCGCCGTGGGGCGCGCGTCGCACTGGAGCGGGCGCACCGACTACCTGGACATCGCCGATGAGGAGGTCTGCCTGCTGGTGCAGGCGGAAACCGTGACGGCGCTCTCCAACCTGGCGGAAATCTGCGACGTGGACGGCATCGACGGCGTCTTCATCGGCCCCGCCGATCTGGCCGCGTCGATGGGGCATCGGGGACGGCCCGGGCACCCGGAAGTGCAGGCCGCGATCGAAGCCGCCATGCACACCATCGTGGCGTCGGGCAAAGCTGCGGGCACGCTGACCTCAGACCCGAAGCTGGCGCGCCGCTACCTCGAGCTCGGCTGCACCTTCGTTGCGGTGGGTGTCGACCTGCTGCTGTATGCCGGCGCTGCACGAAAGCTGGCGGCCGACTTCAGCGGCGCGCCAACCGCCACCGAGCCAGCGTCTCGCGCGGCCTACTGAAGCCCATACGTGCTCCACCACGGCGGCATGTCGGATCAGCCTTCCTGAGTCCAGTAGCCGCCGTTCATCAGGCTTTCCCGCACCATCGCGCGGGCGCGATGCAACCGGCTTTTCACGGCCTCGACGCTCACGCCCAGGCGTGCCGCGACTTCGGGGGCGGTCAGCTCTTCGACATCACGCAAGACCAGCGCAACGCGGTAGGCCTCGGGAAGCGCGGCAATGGCCTTCGTCAGGTCGAGCCGCAGGTCGGTGGGAATTTGCGGCGCTGCGGCTTCTGCAGCGGGGGGCTCCGAAAGAGCGCCGCCTGAAGAGCTGCGCCTGAAGATGCGGTAGCACTCACGCTCGACGATGCGGAACAGCCAGGTGGCAAAGGCGGCCACCGTGCCGAGCGCGCCGATCTTTCTGTGCAGCTGCCACAGCGCCACCTGCACGGCATCTTCGGCGTCTTCGCTGTTTGCGCATGTCCGGCGCGCGAATCGCTTCAGATCGGGCTGGCAGACGGAGAGCAACTGGGACAGCGCCCGCTCGTCTCCCGCGCACGCAGCCTCGATGAGCGGTGCGGACGCACGGATCATTTCGCCTCGCCCGGCGCTTTTCGGCCAAGCATCGCGCAGGCCGGGCAGAAGCCGACGATGGCCGTGGCCGCAAGCACCCCGGCCGTGGCAAACCCCAGGAGGCGAAGCGTTCCGGCCGGCAGAAAGTAGAACGCGCCCGCGGCGGCGAAGACCCCCAGGCACAGGCGAATGACTCGCTCCCAGGCGGGCAGATTGCGTTTGAGATGGAACACGTTGAACACTCCGGTTGATGTTGACCCTTGCATAGAGGGCGCATCATGGCCAGAAGGATTCAGGAACTTTAAAAGAAAAAATTCCGGCCCGGGCCGCAAAGCCCCGGGCCTGTTCCACGACGCCGCGGTTTCAGTCGGCGGTGGCGCCCGACTTCTTCACCAGTTCGGCCCAGCGCGGGATCTCGCGGGCCATGTGGTCGCGCAGTTCCTCGGGCGTGCTGGCCGCAATGTCCATGGCCAGCTGGCCCGAGAGCTTGGCCTGCACGTCGGGCTGCTTGAGCGCCTTCACGATCTCGGCGTTCAGGCGCTGGATGATGGGCTTGGGCGTGCCCTTGGGCGCGTACACGGCCTGCCACGACGACATCTCGAAACCCGCCACGCCCGATTCGATCATGGTCGGCAGCTCGGGCACCAGCGCAATGCGCTTGCCGGTGGTCACGGCCAGCAGCTTGAGCTTGCCGCTCTTCACCAGGGGCAGCGCAGCGGTCACCTGGTCGAACATGAAGGGCACCAGGCCCGATGCAACGTCGGTCATGGCGGGCGGCGTGCCTTTGTACGGCACATGCGTGAGCTTCACGCCGATCATGTCCGCGAACATCTCGCCGGCCAGGTGCGTCGATGTTCCCGCGCCCGACGAAGCGAAGGTGCGCTTCGATTCGTCTTTCTTGAGCAGCGCGATCAGCTCGGCCACCGAGTTCACGCCGAGCTGGCTGTTGACGATCAGCACGTTGGGCAGCCGGCCGACCAGCGACACGGGCTCGAAGTCCTTCATCGGGTCATAGGGCAGCTTCTTGTAGAGGCTGGCGTTGATGGCGTGCGTGCTGATGGTGCCGCCGAACAGCGTGTAGCCGTCGGGCGCGGCCTTGGCCACATAGGCGGCGCCGATGCCGCCGGCCTGCCCCGGCTTGTTGTCGACCACCACCGACTGGTGCAGGCTCTCCTGCAGCTTGTTGGCCAGGATGCGGCCCACGATGTCGGTCGAACCGCCGGCCGTGAAGGGCACGACGTAGGTGATGGTCTTGGCGGCGGGCCATTCGGCCTGCGCGAGCGCGAGGGTGGGTGCCAGTGCGAATGCGGATGCAGCGAGCAGCAGCCGCGCGGCGCGATGAATGAAGGGCATGGTCTTGTCTCTCTTTGTTGTCTGACGAATGAAGGTTGGACGGTCAGCGGCCGCGGGCCTGCCGCCACGCGGCGAACTCGGTGCGGCTTTGCTCCTCGGTCGGCGGATAGAGGCCGAGGATCGAGCGCCCTTCGAGCACCTTCTCTTGCACGAAGTCTTCGAAGACGGTCATCTCGGTGGCCTCGGCCGCAACTTCGTCGGCAATGTCCGCCGGAATCACGATGACGCCTTCGGCATCGCCCACCACCACGTCGCCGGGCCACACGGCCACGTCGCCGCAGCCGATGGGCACGTTGATGTCGATGGCCTGGTGCAGCGTGAGATTGGTCGGCGCGCTCGGGCGCTGGTGGTATGCGGGGAAGCCCAGCTTCGCGATGTCGGGGCTGTCGCGAAAGCCGCCGTCGGTGACCACGCCGGCCACGCCGCGCTTCATGAGCCGGCTCACCAGAATGCCGCCGGCCGATGCGGCGCGCGCGTCCTTGCGGCTGTCCATCAGCAGCACCGCGCCTTCGGGGCATTGCTCGACGGCCTGGCGCTGCGGATGGCTGCGGTCGTTGAACACGGTGATGGGGTTCAGGTCTTCGCGCGCGGGCATGTAGCGCAGCGTGAAGGCCTCGCCCACCATGTTGGGCAGCGACGGGTTGAGCGGATGCACGTTCTGGATGAACTGGTTGCGCAGGCCGCGCTTGAACAGGGCCGTGCACAGGGTGGCGGTGCTGACCTGCATCAGCTTCTCGCGGGTTTGGGGATTCACGTCGGGGTCTCCGTTTGCTTGGGCGTTGGGTCGAAAAAGGTCGTCAGAAAATGTCGGGCTCGGGCACCGGCTTGCCGAACGCGGTCTCGAGAAAGTCGAAGTCGCAGCCCTCGTTGGCCTGCAGGATGTGGCGGCCGAACATCCATCCGTAGCCGCGCTCGTATCTCGGCGGCGGCGGTGTCCATTCGGCTTTGCGGCGGGCCAGTTCTTCGTCGCTCACTTCCAGGTGAATGCGCCGCGCGGGCACATCGACGGAGATGCGGTCACCCGTCTTGACCAGCGCCAGCGGTCCGCCGACGGCCGCCTCCGGCGAGCAATGCAGCAGGCAGCCGCCGTAGCTGGTGCCGCTCATGCGCGCGTCCGACAGGCGCAGCATGTCTTTCACCCCCTGCTTCAGCAGCTTGGTCGGTATCGGCAGCATGCCCCACTCTGGCATGCCGGCGCCGCGCGGGCCTGCATTGCGCAGCACGAGGATGTCGTCGCCGGTCACGTCCAGCTCGGGATCGTCCACCGCCTTCTTGAGCGCGGGGTAGTCGTCGAACACCAGCGCGCGGCCGGTGTGCTGCAGCAAGTGCGGCGCGCATGCGCTCGGCTTGATGACCACGCCATCGGGGGCGATGTTGCCGCGCAGCACGGCGAGGGCGCCTTCGGCATAAATGGGGTTGTCGAGCGGTCGGATCACGTCATCGTTGAACACCTCGGCACCTTCGATGTTCTGGCCGATGGTGCGCCCGTTGACCGTGCGCGCCTCGGTGTTCAAGTGGCCGCGAATGCGCTCCAGCATCGCGGGCAGGCCACCGGCATAGAAGAAGTCTTCCATCAGGTAGGTGTCGCCGCTCGGCCGGATGTTGGCGACCACCGGCACCCGGCGGCTTGCGGCATCGAAGTCGTCCAGCGTGACCGGATGGCCGGCGCGTCGCGACATGGCAATCAGGTGCACGATGGCGTTGGTGCTGCACCCCATGGCCATGGCGCAGGCAATGCCATTCTCGAAGTTGGCGCGCGTGAGCATCCTGGCGGGCGTCAGGTCTTCCCACACCATCTCGACGATGCGGCGGCCGCATTCGGCGCTCATGCGCACATGGTTGGCATCGGCCGCCGGAATGCTCGAGGCGCCCGGCAGCGAAAAGCCCACGGCCTCGGCAATGCCCATCATGGTGGCGGCGGTGCCCATGGTCATGCAGGTGCCGTGGCTGCGCGCAATGCCGGCTTCCATCTCTTGCCAGGCCTGGTCGCTCAACTGTCCGGCGCGGCGCTGGTCCCAATACTTGAAGGCGTCCGAGCCCGAGCCCAGCACCTGCCCCCGCCAGTTGCCGCGCAGCATGGGGCCGGCCGGCAGGTAGATGAACGGCAGGCCCATGCTGAGCGCGCCCATCGTGAGACCCGGCGTGGTCTTGTCGCAGCCGCCCATCAGCACGGCGCCGTCGATGGGATGGCTGCGCAGCAGCTCTTCGGTTTCCATCGCCAGGAAGTTGCGGTAGAGCATGGTGGTCGGCTTGACCATGCTCTCGGAAAGCGAGATGGCAGGCAGCTCCAGCGGAAAGCCGCCCGCCTGGAAGATGCCGCGCTTGACGTCGTCCACGCGCTGCTTGAAGTGCGAATGGCACTGGTTGGCATCGCTCCACGTGTTGACGATGGCGATGATCGGTTTGCCGACCCAGTCGGTGGGCGCGTAGCCCATCTGCATCACGCGCGAGCGGTGGCCGAAGGAGCGGAAGTCGTCGGGTGCGAACCAGCGGGCGCTGCGCAGGGTGTCGTAGGAGCGTTGCATCGGAGGGACTGAAGCGGAGGAACTGAACCGGATGGCTGAACCAGTGGCCTTTGTGGAATCAACTACATTAAAACACTAATATATCAGTTCAGCAAAGCGAGAATTCCAGCGAATGACCGCCCTCACCCGGATCCGACTCGACCGCACGCGTCTCGCAGCACCACAGGTACTCGAGAAGCTGCGCGATGCCATTCTTTCGCTTGAACTCGTGCCCGGCACGGTGCTGGTTCGGCAAGAGCTGGCCGACAGGTTCGGCGTGAGCCAGACGCCCGTGCGCGAGGCCTTGCTGCGGCTGGCCGAGGAAGGGCTGGTGGATGTGTTTCCGCAGCACGCAACGCTGGTCAGCCGCATCGACATCGACGCGGCCCGGCAGGCGCACTTTCTGCGCCGCTCGATCGAGCTCGAGATCGTGCATCAGCTGGCCGAACAGGCCACGCCCGAGCTTGTCGCGCAGCTGAAAACGCAAATCGCGCTGCAGGCAACGTTGGCGGCGGAACGGCAATACAGCGACTTCGTCGGCGCCGACCGCAAGTTTCATCACCTGATGTACGAGGCCGCCGGTGTGCCGAGCCTGTGGGACATGGTGAGCCGCGTTTCAGGCCACGTCGACCGGCTGCGGCGCCTGCACCTGCCCACCGCGGGCAAGACCGAGGCAATTCTTCGCGACCACCGCGCCATCGTGCGCGCCATTGCGCAAGGCGACAGTGCCGGCGCGCAGAAGGCGCTGCGCGAGCACCTCTCAGGCACGCTGAGCTCGCTGCCGGAAATCTGCGCGCGGCATCCCAGCTTTATCGTGCCGGAGAGCTGAAGCCGAACTCCGCGGTTCGCCTGCAAAGGCGCGCCGGGCCGGGGCCACTAAGCCGCGCCGGACTCCGGCCACCGGTGCCGCGTGCCGCCCGAGCGGCGGTTGGCCTTTTCCACCACCGCGCCTTGTGCGCTCAGCGCATTCGCGCGCTCTTCGAGGTGCCGCAGGCACTGCAAGAAGATGTCGAGGTGCGCGGGCTCGATGCCCTCGAGCAGATCGGTGTTGAGCCCCGCGATGCGCGGAAACACCTTTTCGTAAAGCTCCCGGCCCGAGGCGCTCAGCCGCACATGTACTTCGCGCCGGTCGTCGGCGTCCTGCCGGCGCGCCACCAGCTTCTTTTCGACCAGGCCTCGCAGGCCGCGCGAGGTGCGCACGCGGTCCAGGTGCAGATGCGCGGCCAGCGCCGAAGACCGCATTTCGCCCTGCTGCGCGAGCGTGGCGATCATTCCCCATTCGCGTCGCGTGATGCCGAAGCCGCCTTCCACCAGGCGCGTGGCCATGCCGCTGCTGGTGCGCACCGCGCGCGAGAGCCGATACAGCAGCAGGTCGTCCAGGGAACTGGGCGCGCGCAAGGCGCCTGCATCGGGAAAAGCTTGCATACCTTGCGTGCCGTGCATGGAAAGGTTCTAACGGGTGTGATGAGGCGACGGCGCAGTGTGACTCGGACGCCTCAGTTGGCAATTGATGGATTAGATCAACTGATTGTTGCCTGCGTATAACCCAGTAACAAATTACACGGGTTGAAACGAAGCGGGCCGGCGATTGTCGCCGTGAAAACCTGCGCGCACCCGTTCGCCAATAACGCAGCAGGAGGACCCATGTCTGTTTTTCTTTCCCGCCGAAAGCTCACGGCATGGTGCCTCGCACTCGGCGCCTGTGCCGCTCCCCTCGCCCATGCCCAGGCACCCGCTCTCGATGGCCCGCTCACGCTCGTGGTCGGCTACACCGCCGGCGGCAGCACCGACCGTGTCGCGCGCCTGGTGGCCGAGCGGCTGGGGCCCAAGCTCGGCGTGGCAGCCACGGTGGAAAACCGCCCTGGCGAAGGCGGCCGGCTGGCGGCCAAGGAGGTCAAGCGCGCACCGGCCGGGCAGAACGTGCTGATGCTAGGCAACCCCGCGGTGATGGTGGTGGCGCCGCTCGTGTTCAAGGACGCCGGCTACGACCCCGACAAGGACTTTGTGCCGGTGTCGCAGGTCAGCAGCTACGACTTTGCGCTGGCCGTGGGCAACAAGCTGCAGCTCGACCGCGCGATGTTCCTGGTGGGGCGGCTCTGGGCGCACCCGGAAGAGGCCGTGTTCGGCGTGCCGGCGACCGGCAGCCTGCCCCACTTCTTCGGCCTGATGGTGGGCGATGCGCTCAGCGTGCAGCCGCAGATCAAGGGCTACGGTGGATCGGCGCCGCTGTCGGCCGACCTGAGCGGCGGCAGCCTGCCGATTGCCATCGACACGCTCGACTCGCTCTATGCCCAGCACCTGGCCGGCAAGATCCGCATCCTGGCCGTGTCGGGCAAGAAGCGCGTGAGCTTCGCGCCGGCCATTCCCACCTTCCGCGAGGCCGGCATGAAGATCGATGCCGACGGATGGAACACCTTCTTCGCGCCCTCCACGATGCCGCCCGCCAAGGTGCAATTGCTGGCTGCGGCAATTCGCGAAGTGATGCAAGACCCGGCGTTGCAGAAGGCCGCCAACGCCGCGTACATCACGCCCGTCGTCAGCACGCAGGCCGAGACCGTGCAAATGCTCAAGGCCTTTCGGCAGCAATGGGAGCCGGTGGTGCGCCGGTCCGGCTTCCAGCCCTGAGCCGCAACGGGCGTGTAAACCTCAGGGCGCCACGGGATCGCCGGGCTGGCCGCCGCCATAGGCGGGCGCCGCCGGCAACGCGTAGGCCAGCGGCGGTTGCGGGTCGTGCAGCACAACGCTGCGGCCGACCCCGACGCCCACCGGTCCCGCGCCCATACCCACGCCCGCACTGCCGACCAGTTGGCCGCGAGGATTCACGCTGATGCCCGCGCCGAGCGGCCCCCAGCCGGTGCTCAGGCCCAGGCTGGGTCCGCCGGGCCCGACGCCGACGCTGAGCGACACCCCCGGCGCAAGCGGAATGCCGAAGCCGACGCCCACTGCGCAGCCCGCCAGCACCGCGGAGGCGCCCAATACAGCCAGGCGACTTGCCAGCCGCCCGCTTCTCCGCGCGATGTGGTGTGTTGATTGTTTCGGCATAGGCCATCCCTGTGGGCGGGCTCCGCGCCCGCGTTGTTCGAAGAGATGCAACACGTTTCCGCGCCGCATGCACGTGCGGCCGGATCATCGGGCAGGTCTTCTTCGGAAAGCACGGCCGGCCGAACAGGTTCCGGGCGAGATTGCCGAAATGTGCCGGATCCCCGGGGTTTCCTGCCGCGCGGCGCTCCGCATCCGATCGGAGCCACGCGTCGTGAAGTCCTACACGGAGAAACCCCTGGCGACCGTTGGAAGGCAGGGCAAGACAGCTAAGCTCGAACTCCAAAAATTCGAAAGGCTCCCCATGAAGAAACTACTCGCTGCACTCTTCGCAACCGCAGTGCTCGGCGGCTGCGCTGTCTACACCGACGGCCCGGGACACGGTGGTGGCGGCTACGGAAAGCAATGCCCGCCAGGACAGGCCAAAAAGGGCAACTGCTGATCCGCTGATTTGGAAAGCGCCGGACGCACGCGCGTCCGGCATTCGGTGGGGGCCGGAGCGCCCTATCGTGTAAAGCGCGTGTCGGACAGTGTCCTGTGATGTATGCCGATGAGTCGAGCAGGCCTGAAAATGTGCGCCATGAGCGCCCATCTTCTCCCTGCCAGCGACACCGGCGCATCTTGCGCCCACCAGGTGCAGTTCTACGACGACGAAAAGATCCTGATCGCGTCGGCAGCCGACTTTCTGGCCGAAGCCCTGGCTGAAGGCGGTTGCGCCCTGATTCTTGCCACCGAGGCGCATCGCCGCAATTTCCGCATGCGCCTGTCCGGGGTTGGCCCCGACGACAACATCGTTTTCGTGGACGCCGCGGAAGCGCTGGGGCAAATCGTGTTGAACGACAAGCCCGACGAACGCCTGTTCAACCAGTTGGTCGGAGGCCTGCTCGATACCCTGCAAGGCCGCGGAAAGCTCCGCATCTACGGCGAGCTGGTCGCTCTGCTTTGCGCCGACGGCAAGCATGAAGATGCGCTCTTGCTGGAGGGCTACTGGAACCGACTTGCCACCCGGCGCGAGTTCGAGCTTTTTTGCGGCTATCCGCTCTCCGTATTCCCGGGCACGGCGCACGCCGCGGTATTCCGCCATGTGTGCCAGGCGCATTCCCGGGTGATTCCCATCGGCGGCACGGCCATCATGGCGCCCGCCGAGATCGCGGTGCTCCAGCAAAAGGTGCTGTCGCTGGACGACGAAGTGCTGCGCCGGCGCCAGGCGGAAGAATCCACGCGTGCGCGCGAGCGCGACCTGGCCGACTTCGCCGAGAACGCCGCGGAAGGCCTGCACCAGGTGGCGGCCGACGGCACGATCCTCTGGGCCAACCGGGCGGAGCTCGAGCTGCTGGGCTACAGCGCCGACGAATACATCGGCCAGCACATTACGCGTTTTCATCTCGACCAGCCGGTGATCCAGGACATTCTCAAGCGGCTCAGCGCGGGGGAAACGCTGCGCAACTATCCGGCCCGCCTCGTCTGCAAGGACGGCGCCATCAAGCACGTTCTCATCCAGTCGAACGGCCGTTTCGAAAACGGGGTGCTGCGCTACACGCGCTGCTTTTCGCGCGACGTTACGGAGCGCGTGGCGCGCGAAGAAGCCGAGAGCGAACGAAACGACCTGCTTCGCCAGGCGCCAGTTGCCGCGGCCTTGCTGGTGGGCGCCGAGCACCGGTTCGAACTGGCCAACGATGTCTACAAGGCGATGGTGGGCAAGTTCGACCTTGAAGGAAAAACCTACGCGCAGGCACTGCCCGAGCTTTGCGCGCGTGACGACACGCTGCGCATCCTGGACGAGGCCTTCGAATCGGGCCGCCCCTACGTGGCCGAAGAGCACCTGACCCTGGTCGAGCGCGCCGGCAGCGGGCGCCTCGATGAACGCTATTTCAAGCTCAGTGTGCAGCCGCTGAAGCGGGTCGACCGCCTGTACGGCCTGATGCTGATTGCCGTGGACGTGACCGACCTCGTCGCCTCACGGCGGGGGCAGGAGCGGGCGAGCGCCGAGCGCGAAGCGCTGCTGCGCGATCTCGAACGCGCCAGCCGCGCGAAGGACGAATTTCTTGCGGTGCTCGGGCACGAACTTCGCAATCCGCTGGCGCCGATCGTCACTGCGCTCGAGTTGATGAAGCGGCGCGGAGACCTCAAGACCTCGAAGGAGCAGGACGCCATCCACCGCCAGGTTCAGCACCTGATCCGGCTGGTCGACGACCTGATGGACGTGTCGCGCGTGACCCGGGGCAAGTTGACGCTGCGCGAAGAAACGGTTCAGCTGGCATCGGTGCTTGCAAAGGCCGTCGAAATGGTGAGCGTGCTGATGGAGCAGCGCCAGCACACGCTGAATGCCGTCTATCCGGACAGCGCGATGCTCTGGCATGGAGACCCGACGCGACTGGCGCAGGTGATCAGCAATCTGCTGACCAATGCCGCGCGCTACACCCCGTTGGGCGGCGTCATTCATCTGGAAACACGGCAGGAAGAAGGAGACGTGGTCATCTCCGTGACCGACAACGGGCGGGGCATCGAAGAAGACGCGCTGCCCAAGGTCTTCGACCTGTTCTACCAGGGGGCGCAAACCATCGAGCGCGCTGCGGGCGGGCTCGGCGTTGGCCTGGCGCTGGTCAAGAGCCTGGTTGCCGCGCACAACGGCACCGTAGAAGCCCACAGTGCCGGGCCGGGGCAAGGCAGCAAATTCACGGTTCGCCTGCCGCTGCCTTCCAGCGACCAGTTGAAGGCCATCGCACCCGAGGCGCTTGCGCTTTCGAGAGGCGCCGTGCTTCGCCGCAAGGTGTTGATCGTCGACGACAACCAGGATGCCGCGGACCTGCTCGGCGCGATATTCCGGGAACACGGGCACGACGCGCGGGTGGCCTACGACCCGGCCGCGGCCTTGGCGCTTGCCTCGTCGTTCAAGCCGGAGGTCGTCTTTCTGGACATCGGCTTGCCCGTGATGGACGGCTACGAGCTGGCCGCGCTGTTGCGAAAAGAACTGGGGGATGCAGCGCCTCTCAAGATTTTTTCGCTGACCGGGTTCGGCCAGCCGGCAGACCGCGAAAAGAGCAGGCGTGCCGGCATGGACGGCCACTTCGTGAAACCGGTGGAAGAGGCCCAGGTGCTGCAAGCCGTGCTGTCGGCCGATATGGCCGAGCGAACCCCGGCTTGATGCCTTTACTTGCCGGCCACCACATGCCGCTTGTTCAGCGAGCTGGGAGCGTTCAAGCTCGCGTCTTCATCGACGCCTATGCCCAGCCGGTCCACCAGCTCGCCGCCTAGCCAGGCGGTGACCATTGCAATGGCCGCACCCGCAAAGGACCACACCATTTGCGCCAGGCCCGGCGCGTAGTCCCTGTCGCGCAGGAAAAAGCTCAGCGCGAACAGCAGCAGCACAAGCACGTTGCCGCCGCCGTGCATCGCGCCGATGCGCTTGGCCCGCGTGCCTGCCGGAATGCCCAGCCAGTCGATGGTTCCGAAAGGCGCGGCAAGAAGCCCGCCGAGAAGGCCTGCCGCGATCATCCAGTAGGACACCGCGGCCATGACCGGGCTGTTTCCGATCAGATAGATGATGTCGAACACCACCGCCGTGGCGAGCAGCCCGAGCGGAAACACCACCAGCATCTGGTGTACCGGATGGCCGAGTAGACGAGCTCTTGCGTGCATGGGTCACCTCCATTGGCTGAAAGCCGCTATGTGAGCCCGTTATGTGAGCCACAACCACCTTCCGCCCGCGCCAGCAACCGCCGCCAGCGCGGGTCGGTACTTTCCTACTGCAACACGCGGGACGCGCCCGCGCAGCACTCCCCGCAAATGGCTGGCCGCTCACATGCTCAAGCGGAATTTTCAACCCCGTTTTATGGGCGATGGATGACGCCCTGCCGCTGCCGATGCAGCACCCTTTGCGCATGGACAAGTTCTTTGCAACCTTTGCGAATGCCACGGCGCGCGCAGCCGGCAGTCCATTCGCCTTTCTGCTTTGCATCGCGCTGGTCGTTGCCTGGGCGGTTTCGGGTCCCTTCTTCCAATTTTCGGAAAACTGGCAGCTGACCATCAATACGGGCACCACCATCATCACGTTCCTCATGGTGTTCCTGATCCAGAACACGCAAAACCGCGATGGCGTCGCGCTTCAGACCAAGCTGGACGAACTGATTCGCTCCTCCGCCGCGGGTGACGAGTTCATCGGCATCGAGAAGCTCACCGACAAGGAACTGGCCGTGCTGCACGAAAAGTGCGAGGCCGCTGCGAAGAAGAGCCATGCGGCCCTGGACAAGACGCGAGGTGAACGTGCGCGGCGCGCCCACAAGGACGCCTCTGAAAAAGCAACCCGAGCGGAAAGCACTACATGAAGAAATCCATCTGGAAACTGTACGGCTATGGGTGGGTCACCCTCGGCTTCTTTCTCTTGTCGCTGATCGGCCACTGGGTCTTCGGCTGGTTTGCCTATGTGGACGAGCAGAAGAATTTCGGTGCGCCGCCGGAGATGTCGGGCTACCTGATCCAGATGTCGAGAGACACGCTGGAAAACTGGCAGTCAGAGTTCCTGCAGCTCATCTGGCAGATCGGCGGGCTGGCGTTTCTTCTGTATGTCGGCTCTCCGCAATCGAAGGAAGGCGACGACCGGATGGAGGCCAAGATCGATGCGATCCTGGCGGCGGTGGACCCGAAGAACGCCGATGCCCTGATCGACGAGATCGACAACGAATACGCGGGCAGGCACACCGACCAGCGCTGGACGCGGATGGCCAAGCAGGGCTCGTCGAAGTAGCGCGGAGAACGGCGAGCCCTTCAAGCCGCGTCAAGGCTTGGCGCGCGCACTCTGCTCCCGGAACGCCGCCTCGCCGGCAGCCGACACCTCGGCCCATTTCTTGTCGGACGCGGCATCGGCGGCATAGCTGTCGTGCCAGTTCCACCACTTGTAGGTGGGCGTCTGCGGATAGCCTGCGGGCGAGTCTTCCCACACCTCCTGCCGGCCCAGCGGCGTGATGTCGAGATAGTTCCAGGTGTTGCCCATCTGCTCGTCGCCGCGGTTGTTGAGGAAGTAGGTTCGGAACACGCGGCCGCCGTCGCGATAGAACACGTTCGTGCCGTGCCATTCGTCCACGCCGAAGTCGGCGTCGAAGCTGTCGGTGAGCGTGAACCACGGTATCTCCCAGCCCATGCGCGCCTGGAGCCGCGCGATTTCTTGCTGGGGCGCGCGCGAGACGAACACGAGCGTGGTGTCGCGCGCGTTCAGGTGGGCCACATGCGCCACCTGGTCGGCCACCATCGAGCAGCCCCGGCAGGCGTGCTCCGGCCAGCCGAACACGCCGGGCTCGAAGAAGGCGCGGTAGACAATCAACTGGCGCCGCCCGTCGAACAGGTCTGCCAGGCTGGCCTTGCCCGCCGGCCCTTCGAAGGCATACGTCTTCTCCACGGCCATCCATGGCATTCGCCGGCGCTCGGCGGCCAGGGCGTCGCGCGCACGGGTGTTCGCCTTTTCCTTGACCAGCAGTTGCTCGTAGGCCGCTTGCCACGCCTTGGGCGACACGACCGGAGGCGTGTTCATGGCGGAACGCGCGTCTTTCTGTCCGTTCTCGGTGGATGCAGTCATTGCTCGAATCTCCTGGGTTGGCGGACTCCCCTGCCCCGTGGCCGAAGCGCGATTCGTCCGCTGTTTGCTCACCGCTCGTCGGCGGCCAGGAGTCAGTTTGGCGCCGTCGGCCGAAGGGCGGGAGTAACAAGATTGGCGGGATTGCGGTTTGCCCGCTCGAACCGCACCGGCACCTCGCCCACGCGCGCCCTCAGCTGGCCGCAGCCGCCGTCGACGTCTTGCCCGGCCGAGTTGCGCAGCTTGGTCAGGATGCCGCGCTGGTGCAGCGTGCGTGCCATCTCCTTGCAGCGCTCCCACGACGGGCGGCTGAAGGCCACGCCGTCCACTGCGTTGAAGGGAATGATGTTCAGCACACCGAACTTGCCGGACAGCAGCCTGACGATGCCTTCGACCTCATCCGGTCCGTCGTTCACGCCTTCGAGCAGCGTCCATTGGTACTGAATCGGATAGCCGGTGGCCCTGGCGTAGCGCTCGCCTGCGTCGACCAGTTCTTCGGGCGTGATGCCGGGTGCACGCGGCAGGAGCTTCTTGCGCAGCCCGGCCTTGGTGGTGTGCAGCGAGAGCGCCAGCGCGGGGCGCACGCGTTCTTGCGGCAGCCGTTCGAACACGCGCGCATCGCCCACGGTGGAGAACACCAGGTTCTTGTGGCCGATGTTGCCCACCGTGCCGAGCAGCTCGATCGCCTCCAGCACGTTGTCCAGGTTGTGGGCCGGTTCGCCCATGCCCATGAACACCACCTTGCGCACCGGCCGGCGCATGCGCGCGAGCGCAACCTGGGCAATGATCTCGGCGCTCCCCACTTGGCGCAGCAAGCCGTCCCGGCCCGTCATGCAGAACTGGCACCCCACGGCGCAGCCGACCTGCGAAGACACGCACAGGCCTTCGCGAGGCAGGAGCACGCTCTCCACGGTCTGGCCATCCGCCAGGGTGACCAGCAGCCGCTCGGAACCGTCCGCGCCGGCGTGCACGGTGTGAATGCGCGCCAGCCCCGCAAGCTCGGCTTCAATGGACGGCAGGGCTTCGAGCAGCGACGACGGAAAGAAGCTCCCAGGCAGGCGCCTGCCGCTGTTGCGCGGCAGCGCGTGCGACCACAGCCGCAAGATGCGCTGCTCGTGGCTGGGGCCCGCGCCGGCTTCCCGCAGCCGTTGTTTCAATTCGTGGATTCGCATTCAGTGAGAGCGGGTCGATATGCGGCCGATTGTGCACGGAGGTCACTCCGGGTGCGGTGTGCGGCTGTATGCGATCAGCACCGCGCCCGCAAGGCAAAGCACCGCCAGCAGGAACAGCGCGCTGCTGGCACCCCGCGTAAAGGCGGCCACGTCCGCAGTCGAAAGCGTCGCGCCGCCGTTGCCCAGGATCGTGCGCTGCGAACCCGGGGAGAGCCCCGCCAGCGCCATGCTCAGCGCGAGCGCGGTTCCCACCATGATGCCGGTGTTCTGCAAGGTCGACCGCACACCGTTTGCGATTCCGCGCCGCACCGGAGCCACGCTCTGGAGGATCGACGCGTTATTCGGCGTGACGAAGCTGCCGATGCCCAGGCCGAGCGCCCACAGGCCGATGGACAACTGCATGCCCCCCATTTCTGGGCGCAGCAGCGCGCCCAGGAACGCCAATGCGCATCCGGCGAGCAGCATGGCGCCCACGCAAAGAGTTTCCGCCCGAAAGCGCCGCAGCAAAATGCCCGCCACCGGCGCGGCCATCAACATGCCCACGGCCACCGGTGCGATGCGCAGACCCGCCTCCGAGGCCGCCAGGCCTGCGCAAGCCTGCAGATACAGCGCCACCAGTAGCAAGGGCGCAGCTTGCGTCATCGAAAGAAGCAGGATGCCCGCGTAGGCCGTCCGCCGGCCCCGGTCGGCGAACAGCGAGGGGGCGACCAACGGGCTGGCCACGCGCACCTGCACGCCGCAGAAAAGCACGACGGCCACAGCGCCTGCGAGCATGAAGGCCCACACCGGCGTGCTCGTCCATCCGTGGGGTCCCGCCATCGAGAGCGCATAGATCACGCAGCCGATGCCGGCGAAGGAAAGCGCCGCGCCCGCGAGGTCGAAACGCTCCGCCTGAACCACCGGGCTTGCCGGCAGCACCTTCCAGGACCACGCCAGCACGCAAAGCCCCAGAGGCACGTTGAGCATGAAAAGAACGCGCCACCCCCACCACGACACCACGAAGCCCCCGGCCAACGGGCCCACGACCTGCGCCAGGGCCGCAACCATGGCAAGCACGCCAAGCGCCAAGCCCATCTTGCGGCGGCCGAACGCATCGCTCACCAATGCGCTGGCATTGGCCATGACGCCGGCCGCTCCCACGGCCTGGCCGATGCGGCTTGCCAGCATGAATCCGGCCGTAGGTGCCAAGGCGCATGCCGCGCAGGCGGCCACGAAAAGCGCGAGGCCGGCAAGAAAGAGCCGGCGGCGCCCCCACAGGTCGGCCAGCCGCCCGAAGCTCAGGATGCAGACCGTGCTGACCAGCATGTAGGACAGCAGGATCCAGCTCGCCTGCGTGGGCGATGCATGAAGGCTGCGTGCCACGGCGGGCAACGCGACATTGAGCGCGCTGAGATTGAGAAAGCACAGCAGCGCGCCCGCACTGGCGGCGGCGAGCACCGGCCAGCCCGCCTTGTCCGCATCGTCGGCCACCACCCCTCAGTCTTCGCTCTTGAACCCCGACGCCTTGACGATGGGACGCCAGTACACGCGGTCCTCGTCCATGATCCGCTTCGTTTCCGCGCCGGAAAGCCCCGTGGGCTCCAGGCCCATGCGATCGACCTGCGCACGCACCTGCGGCTTGCGCATGGCGGCGACGAAGGCGGCCTCCAGCTTTACGACCATCTCCTTGGGCGTGCCGGCCGGCACGAATGCGGCGTAAGAGGCGTTGGCGCGGTCGAACGCGTCGTAGCCCGCTTCCTTGATGGTCGGAACATCGGGCAGCCAGCTCACGCGCTTGGTTCCCGCAACGCCCAGTATCCGCAGCTTGCCCGCGCGGTGGAGCTCGAGCTGGCTGGCCAGCGCATCGGTGCCCACCGGCACGTGAGCGCCGACGATGTCGGTTGCAAGCGGCGCGCCGCCCCTGTAGGTAACCGGTGCGAGCGGCACGCCGATGGCCTTGGACAACTGCAGCACGCTGAAATGCAGCCCGCCTCCGAGGTTCGTCAACCCCACGCTGCCGCCGCCCGGATTCTTCTTGAGCCACGCAACGTATTCGGGAACGGTCTTGAACGGCTGGTTCGCGCCCGCGGAAATGACGCTGGGCACGTACGCCAGGTGCGCAATGGGGATGAAGTCCTTCTCGGCGTCGTAGTTCAGCCGCGAATAGGTCATCGGAAAAAGCACGAAGGGCGGCGTGCTGCCGAGCAGGATGGTGCGGCCGTCGGGCCGCGAGGCCTTGACGGCTTCGATGGAAATCCGGCTCGAGGCGCCGGGCCGGTTCTCCACCAGAATGGACTCACCCAAGGCCGTGCGCAAGTCCTCGGCCAGCGAGCGCGCCAGATTATCGAGCGCGCCGCCCGGCGGAAAGCCGATGACCAGCCGCACGGGCGTGTTGTCGGCATGCGCGCCGGCGCCGGTCAAGGCGATCGACGCACCGAGAAGAAGTGTCTTGAGTAACGAGGCCATGGTGGGAGTACCTGCAGAATTGAAAGACGAACGGAGGGGACGGAGAACTCAGAAGGCCAGCGTGGGCAGCGGGTTTGCCGGCCGGTGCCTGGCCTCGAAGGAAGCGGCGGCTTGCAGCAGCTGCAAGTCCTCGCGAAACCGGCCGACGAGCTGCATGCCGATGGGCAGGCCGTCGCGGCCCGCGCCGCATGGCAGGCTGATGGCGGGATGGCCCGTGAGGTTGAAAGGCATCGTCCAGGGAAACCAGTTCGGCCGCACCTCGGCATAGGCCTTGCCGTCGATCTCGATGGGGTCGAACAGGTCCTGGTCGATCGGCAGGGCCGTTCGCGAGAGGGTCGGCGTGAAGATGAAGTCGTTCGCCTCCAGCTGCGCCTGCACCTTGCGAAAGAGCGCGGTCCTGGCAAACATGGCCTGCTGGAACGCAACCCCGTCGACATGCTCCGCGAGCGCGAGCTGCCGCAGCAGCGACGGACTCAGCTCGCCGGCGTGCGCCTCGGCCAACGGAGCGAAGCGGCCGCGCCAGCTGGTGTGGTTGATCACCCGCCAGACCGGCTCCACGTCGTACCCCTCGCCCGGCATCTCCACGAGTTCGGCGCCCATCGAACGCAGTGTTGAAAGAGCCCCCTCGAATGCGGCCGCGACGTCGGCGGAGATCGGCCGCCCCTCGGGTGCCGCGCAGTAGAGAACCCGCTTGCCGCGAAGATCGCCGCCGGGCTGCAGCGCATCGAAGTAAGGCTGCGCCGGTACGCCCAGCGACCACGGGTCGGAGCCATGGGGGCCCGTCATGGCCTGCAGCATGAGCGCGGTGTCGGCCACATTGCGTGTGGTGGGCGTCACGTAGGTGTAGTTGCCGAATGCGTCCTGTACCTGGCTGTGGGGCACCACGCCCAGGCTCTGCTTGAGGCCCACCACGCCGTTGCACGCCGCGGGAATGCGGGTCGAGCCGCCGCCGTCGGTGGCAATGGCCAGCGGCGCCACACCCGCCGCCATGGATGCGGCGGCGCCCCCGCTGGAGCCGCCGCTCGTGCGCGAGGCATCCCATGCGTTGCGGGTGCTTCCGAAAAGAGGCGCATCGGTCAGGCACTTGGCACCGAACTCCGACGTGGTCGTCTTGCCGATGAGAATGCCGCCCGCCTGGTGCATGCGCGCGACGGCGAGCGCGTCCTGGGTGGGAACATGGTCGCGGTGCAGCAGGGAGCCGTAGGTGGTCCTCACGCCCGCGGTGTCGACGATGTCCTTCACCGTGAACGGCAGACCGTGGAGCAGGCCCGACGCCTCGCCCCGCATCAATGCGCTTTCCGCCTCCCTGGCTTGCGCCATCGCCTGCTCATGGCACAGCGTGATGAAGCAGTTCAGGTGCGGCTGCACCGCATCGGCGCGGCGCAATACCTCTTCGACGATCTCCACCGGCGAGAGCTTTCGCTGCGCGACGAGGGTGCGCAATGCCACGGCGGACATTCCGCAGATTTCGGACTTCGGAAGGTGCGGAAACTCTTTCATGCGCAGATGATTGACGCACCGCACCATCCCGGTCCAATACTGTTTTCTGCAAAACACATACGATCGGCGTATGGCTGCACCAGACTTCAGAACGCTCCGCTACTTCGTGGCCGTTGCCGAGGAGCGCAGCGTCGGCAAGGCGGCGCGCCGGCTCAACATGGCCCAGCCGCCGCTGTCGGTTCACATCAAGAACCTGGAAGCGGCGGTGGGCACGCCCCTGTTTCGCAGGGCCGCGCGCGGCATGGAAATTACCGACGCCGGCAACGCCCTCTTCCAACGGGCGAAAGAGGCGCTGCTCCTTGCCAACGAAGGCTTCGACGCGGCGCGCGCCATCGGCTCGGGCAGCAGGGGCCGGCTCACCGTGGGGACCATGGTCGTGCTTTCCTACCTGGTGCTGCCCCGGCTCGAAAACATGCTGCGGGCAAAGCTGCCGGACGTGGAAATCCAGTACGTGGAGCTGAACGCGGTCAACAACGTCTCGGCCGTCACCGAGTCGGAGGTGTCCGTGGCCATCTGCATTCCGCCCATCGCCCAGCCGGGAATTGCGGTCGAGCGCATCGGCACCCAGCCTTTGATGCTGGCCGTGCGCGCGGATTCCCCCCTGGCCCGCATGTCCAGCATTCCACTGGAGCGGCTCTCGGCGCTGCCCCTCATCGGGCTGCCCCTTCCCCCGGGCGGCATCGACAAGTCCGTTGTCGCATCGATGCTCCGGCGGCACGACATCAGCATGCCGATCGCGCAGCGCGTCGAAACCATGGTGTCTGCCCTGGCGCTTGTGCTTGCCGGCAAGGGGGTGGCGATCCTGCCCGCATGCGCCCGCATCGGGCGGCCGCCCGGCGTGGTGTTCAGGCCTTTGCGCAACGCCGATGCAAAGATGGACATTGCCGCCTGTTGGCGCAGCGATTGGCAGAGCCCGCTGATCGAGCCCTTCCTGGCGTGCGCGCGCGCATCCCTGCGGCAAGCGGCCTAGCCCCGCAATTCCTCGCTGCCCGACAGGTCGGCGTACGCATCTTTGTCAAACAATGTATGATGAACATCATGCGAAATGCAAAGCACGGAACCAGAACCTCTGCCAAGGAAGCCTCGCACGAGCGCATCGTGTCCGCGGCCGCACGCGCCATCCGCCGCAGCGGCTACGGCGGAACCGGCGTCGCGGACATCATGAAGGAAGCCGGGCTGACCCACGGCGCCTTCTATGCCCATTTCGAATCCCGCGAGGCCATGCTGGCTGAAGCGGCAAGCCGTGCGTGTGCCGAGTCGGCCGCGGTGGCCGTCAACGTGGCAGCCAGTGCGCCGCCCGAGCAGGCGCTGGCCGTGATGCTTCGCACCTATCTTTCCCCAGAGCACGTGGCGCAGGTCGAACTCGGCTGTCCCCTTGCCGCGCTGGGTTCTGAAACGCCGCGCCAGGCGCCGGAGGTGCGCCGCGCCACCACTCGCCACGTCAAGGAGATGATCGATCTTGTCGCCCGGCAGTCGCCCGACTGGGGGCAGCCCGGTGCCCATGAGCGGGCCCTTGTGACGGTCGCCACCATGGTGGGCACGCTGCTCCTGGCGCGCGCGGTCGACGAGCCGGCACTGTCGGCCAGCCTGCGCGAAGCCGCACTGAAGCACCTCGGCGCTGCTTGAATCCACCGCCAAACGATGCCTGTTTTTTCGCCTGAAAATATGATGAACATAATGCGAAATGAAGTTGAATATCCCGGCATCGACGCCGTTCGCCAAACCTGGGTCCGCCAGGAAACAAGGAAGACCATGAAAGCTTTTGTTTTTGACCGGTACGGCAAGAAGCGGCCGCTGCGAGCGGCGGAGATGCCAACGCCGGAGCTGCGCGACGACGAGGTCCTGGTCGAGGTTCATGCCGCCGGCGTGAACCTGCTGGACGCCAAGATCCGAAACGGCGAGTTCAAGCTCATCCTGCCCTACCGAGTGCCCTTGGTGCTGGGCCATGACGTGGCGGGCGTGGTCGTGAAGGCCGGTGCGCTCGTGCGGCAGTTCAAGCCGGGCGACGAGGTGTATGCGAGGGTGGATGACTTCCGCATTGGCACCTTCGCCGAGTTCGTTCCGGTCAAGGAGGCATCGCTCGCGCGCAAGCCCAACAACCTGACGATGGAGGAAGCAGCCTCCATTCCGCTGGTGGCGTTGACGGCGTGGCAGGCACTGCTCGAGAAAGCCTCGCTCATGAAGGGTCAGAAGGTCTTCATCCAGGCAGGCTCGGGCGGTGTGGGCACCTTTGCCATCCAGCTGGCCAAGCACCTGGGCGCGACAGTCGCCACGACGACGAGCGCGGCCAATGCGGCCCTCGTCAAGAGCCTGGGCGCGGATGTCGTCGTCGACTACCGGTCGCAAGACTTCGAGGATGTCTTGCGGGACTACGACGTGGTGCTGAACAGCCAGGACGGCAAGACGCTGGAAAAATCGCTCCACGTGCTCAAGCGCGGCGGAAAGCTCATCACCATTTCCGGCCCGCCCGACCCCGAGTTCGGCAAGCAAAGCGGAGCGCCCGGCTTCGTGAAGCTCGTCATGCGGCTCCTGAGCGCGGGCATCCGGCGCAGGGCCAAGGGCCGCGGCGTCGGTTTCTCGTTTCTTTTCATGAGGGCGAACGGGAGCCAGCTGCGCGAGATCACCGGCCTGATCGAGGCTGGCGCCATCCGCCCTGTGATGGACCGCGTGTTCCCGTTCGACTCCACCAATGAAGCCCTGGCCTATGTCGAAGCAGGCCGTGCCAAGGGCAAGGTCGTCATCAAGGTCAAGTGAGCTTCGTTCGTCCCCCCACCCCACCCTGGAGATTCCCATGAAGATCGAAAATTCCGTCGCCCTTGTCACCGGCGCCAATCGCGGCATCGGCCTGGTGTTTGCACGCGAGCTGCTCGCCCGCGGCGCGCGCAAGGTGTATGCCGGCGCACGCGACCCCGTGGCTGTGACCCAGTCGGGCGTTCAGGCGCTGCGGCTGGACGTCAATAACCCGCAAGACGTGGCGGCCGCCGCAGCGCTGGCGTCCGACGTGACGCTGGTGATCAACAACGCGGGCATTGCCCAGGTGGGCGGCTTTCTCGCAGCCGACAGCGAAGAGGTTGCGCGGCGCATCTTCGAGACCAACTTCTTCGCGGTGCTGCGCATGAGCAAGGCCTTCGCGCCGGTTCTCAAGGCCAACGGCGGCGGTGCGCTGCTCAATGTGCTGTCGGTTGCATCGTGGGTGAACGGCGGCGAGCTGGCGGCGTATTCGGCCAGCAAGTCGGCGGCCTGGTCGCTCACCAATGCCTTGCGCAGCGAACTGTCGGCGCAGCAGACCCAGGTGTTGGGGCTGCACATGGCCTATGTCGATACCGGCATGACACAAGGGTTCGACGTTCCCAAGTCCAGCCCTGAAGAAATCGTCAGGCGTGCGCTCGACGGGCTCGAAGCGGGCGACGACGAAGTGCTGGCCGACGAGCTCACCCAGCAGGTCAAGCGCGGCATGACGGCGCCGCGGCCCAGCTACCTTCCGCAGGCCGCCTGAGCCAGGCCGGCCCTAAAGATCGAGCCGCAGCCCTGCGAGCTTGCAGTTCTCGATCTCGATCACGAAGCGCATCTGCGCGCCTTCGATCAGGAGCTGCAGCTTGAGCCGCGCGGTAATCCTCTCGCAGCCCAGCTGAACGCCACGCCACTTCGCGGCCGCATCTCGCGCTGAGAGCGAAGCCAACTCGACGGTCAGGCCCTGGCCGAGCGCATCGGAGCGCATGCCGACGGCGTTGCGCCCCTCGCCGCGGCCCTCCATGTGCGCCTGCGCACCCGGCACGGCAAGAACCCCATCGCCGAGCTGCACCTCGCCCGAAATCGCCGTTCGGCCGAGCAGCAAGCGCGCCTGCTCGGTCAATCCCTGGCCCTGGCCGCCCATGCACTGGCGCAGCATGGCCTCGGCAAACGCCTGCAAGTGCAGCTTGCCGCGCTCGGAAACCCATGGGCTCAGCAAGGCACCACGACGCTCGAACTCCACGCCGGCAAGCGGCGCCGAAGCGAACTGGTACAGGTAGCTGCGCCCGTTCGGCGCATCGACATAGAGCCCGAGCCGGCTCACGCCCATGCGCGAATCCGGGCCCACGTGCTCGACTGTCGCGTCGTTGAAGTCGATCTGGCCATGCTCTATGGGCACCGTCACATCAGCATCGAACAGCAGGTGCGCATCGGTGATCCGCCCGCGAATCGTGCCCTCGGCCTGCCCGAGCGGGCCTAAGCGCCAGGCTTCGGCCGCCGCCTGGGGCGTGGTGGCACCACCGGCAGTGGGCGCCGCGCCGCCGGCGCCCTGCAGGGCATGCAACGCCGTCTGGATTTGCGGCGGCATGACCAAGGGCCCCTGCAACCTGACCCCCGAGAGCTCGGCCTCGGTTGCCTCGACGGCGGAGAGGCTCAGCACGCCGGCCTCGGTGGTGCGCACCTCGCCTGTGATTGCATGCGCGGCGATGCGGCCGATATCGAGCACAAAGGGCCCCGACGCAAACTGCAGCGCGGTCGCTTCCAGTTCCTGGATAGCGACCTCGAGCACGCCTTCCTCGCTGGACTTTTTCCAGGCGAGGCCTTCGAGCGAGCAGCGGTTGCGAGCTGCCCCGCCGGAGGGCCCGAGCGCCAGTCCGAAGAGGAGATCGACGAGGGAAACCGCGAGTGGAACGGTCATCGGCCTTTTGTACCAGACATCGCGGCGGAACAATTCGCAGCGATATATGCAGTAAGTCTTTCTACTACCGCCAGACCGTAGCCATTTGGCGCATAGGTGATAACCCGGGCAGATGCTACAACCAGTAGACCGCGACCGGGGGGCGCGGCTGGGCACATGGTTTGCCCCCGAGGTGTTCCCCCCGAAAGGGTCAACACCTGCATCGGAGAATCGAATGCCGCTTTCGTTCTTGAACAGGCTGCAGCATGTGCAGCTACCGGTTCGTGTCGCCAATCCGGAAGAGATCCGGCACGTCTCGGTGCTCTTGGCCACAGGCTTGATAGAGGCCGAGATCACGACGCTCAAGCCGACCTCGCCCTACGTATCGTCGCGCATGGCCACTGTGATCCGCATCACCGAAGATGGCCGTGCCGAGATCGCGAAGATGGGCAATGTGCCGGCGCCGCTCAAGACCTTGATGCAGTTCAACCGGGGATTGCGATTGATGTGATTGCGCGAACACCCATGCGAATCGGCCCTCTGTATGAACAGGCCGTGGAGTTGACACCAAGGGCCGCACGCATCGCCGCTCTTCTTCTCGTCGAAGACGAGGACATCCCCGCGACCCTGCGGCGTTCCCTTGGCATCGCCCTTTCGTCCTCGCGCGGCGCCGCAGGGGAGCTGCCGGCGCTCGACGGCCCCGACGCCGCTGCTGCGCAGCGCTTTGTGCAAGCCTGCCGCGAAGTGGCTCGCCGCCTGCCCACCGGCGAGCGACGCTGAGCCGGAACGAAGGCGGCGGTCACTGCAGCATGGCGGGTGCCGGCGCAAGGCAGCGCTGCACGAAGGCAGACAAGGCGCCCACATCGGGAAT
This sequence comes from Variovorax sp. CCNWLW186, assembly GCF_037203865.1. NCBI lineage: Bacteria > Pseudomonadati > Pseudomonadota > Betaproteobacteria > Burkholderiales > Comamonadaceae > Variovorax > Variovorax sp. CCNWLW186. The sequence continues at coordinate 147,578 of NZ_JBBCBO010000010.1, forward strand.
CTGCACGTCGCGGCGGCCTTTTTCAACGAACTCGATCACCTTGTCGCGCGCCAGCCGCGAGAGCGCGCGGCTCACGCTTTCCAGCGTCATGCCCAGGTAGTTGCCGATTTCGGCGCGCGTCATGCGCAGCGTGATCTGGTCGGCGCGCATGCCGCGCTCGGCCAGCGACTCCGCCCAGTAGCGCAGGAAGTCCGCCACGCGCGCATCGGCGGGCAGCGTGCACACGGACATCAGCGAATCGCGGTCATGCGCGATCTCGCGGCTCATTGCCGTGTGGAACACCTGCAGCAAGGCGGGTTCGGCAAGGGCGGCGGCCAGCAGCGACTCGTACGACACCACCCAGACCTCGCCGGTGTCCATGGCGACCGCGTCGCACGAGTAGCAGCCCCCGGCAATGCCGTCGAAGCCCAGCCAGTCGCCGCGAAACTTCAAGCCCACCACCTGCTCGCGGCCGTCGGCCGACAGGTTCACGATCTTGAAGAAACCCGAGTTCAGGATGTAGAGGTTGCCGAAGCGCTCGCCGGCCTGGTAGACCACGTCGCCGGCATGCACCACGCGGCGTTGCGGGTCCAGGCGCTCCTTCAGCAGCTTTTGCGTCTCCATCAACTTGTGGCTGGCCCGCTCGTGGACCGCCACGCCGGTCTTCGGCAATGCGCCTGCGGCAAGAAAGCCGCTCATTGCGGGTACGGCGGCCTGAGTCTGGGACGGGTTGAACATGTGAGCGCTCCTGTTTATTGTGTGCATCGCGGGTCGATGGATGGATGCTATGAAGCGCCCGGCAACACAGTGACAACAGCAGGAGTCGGTGGGTAACGCTCCGTGAATGGTTTGTGTCCGGCGTGTATCAGCGCACCAGCAGCACAGGCACCGTGCAGCGGGCCAGCACCTTCATGGCGACGGAACCCAGCACGAGGTTGGTCAACGCCCCCTCCCCGCGCGAACCCATGACCAGGAGGTCGAACTTGCCGTGCTCCGCAAAAGCGGCGATCTCGTCCGCCGGATGGCCGACCTTGTGTGCGAACGCGGCCTCGATGCCGCGCGCGGCCAGCGCGGCGCGCACCGGCTGCAGCACGACGCGGGCTTCGTCCTCGTAGTAGGTGTGCACGAGGTCGGGCCCCGCGAATGCCGCGGCCCGGTGCGGCACCGGAACCACGGCGTTGAAGACGGTGAACGCATGGCCTGCGTTCGCCCATTCCTTGTGCGCGCCGATGTAGTCGAGCATGCGGGCGGTGTATTCGCTGCCGTCCACGGCGAGAAGAATTTTCATGATGTTCCTTGGTTGGTTTTTCTTGAAGAGGAGCGGATGTCTGCTGCCGCGCTATGCAGACCCCAGGCCGATGGGCGCGGGCACGATGTTCACGATGCGGGTGAAAAGCGCCTCGTATTCCCGCTCCGGCCGGTAGCCGGTGAGCGGATCGCGGTTCCTGCCGAAGGCCTCGTCGAGCTCGCGCCAGTCGTCGGCAGTCAGCACCCGTTCGGCAAGCGGAAGAATCTCGCGCTCTTCCACCGACATATGATCCAGGTAGAACTCGACGTACTGCGCCATGGCCGTTTCGAATGCAGCCCGGCGCGACTCGCCCAGCATCTCGAACGCCAGCAGCGCATGCTCGACGTTGCGCACCTTTCGCTCGCCCCAGGCATGGTCGTTGTCGAGCCGGTCCATCAGTTCGCGCGAGATCGGCGTTCTGGCGCGCAGCTTGGGAAACAGCAGCTCGCTCTCCTTGCGGTGATGGCGCTTCTCGGGAAATTCGTCCACGTAGAACAGCATGGCCCGCAAGGCGGCGAAGTCGGGCCGCGTTCCCTTGCGGCGGTGCTGCTCCAGCAGCATGGTGATGGAGCGCAGCATTGCGGCAAGGGCCGCATGCTCCTGGCGAATGATGCGAATGGTCGCGTGGGTCATGAACGGCTCCTGTGGGACACCCGGCTCAGGCGTAGGAACGAAGGCGCCTGGAGAACTCGGCCAGCGGCGCAATGCCGCTGGCTTCCGCGCGATGGCACCAGTCCTGCAGCTGCTTGACGAGTTGTTCGCCGGTTGCAGCGGAACGGCTCCACAGCGCGGTCAGTTCCCGGCGCATCGAGTACATCGTGGCCAGTGCATGCGATCCGCGCAAAGCCGTTGCAACCCGTGCGCGCCGCGACTCGTCGAGCATGCGTTCGTCCTTGGGCAGCCAGCGCTTCACCGCTTGCAGCGAGCGCGCCTCGCGTGGAGAAAGGCGGCGCAGCCGGCCGAACTCCTCGGCATAGGCCTGCTTCAGCGAGCGGCCGTAGCTCGAAAGCACGTCGTAGTGGCAGCGGATGACTGCCTGCACGGTCTCCAGGTCGACAGTTGGCTTGGGTGCGGCGAGCCGTGCCGTCGGTGCCACATGCTTCACGGTGGCAAGGCCGAGCGCCTGCAGCACGCGAATGTAGAGCCAGCCCACATCGAACTCGTACCACTTGTTGGACAGCTTCGCCGAGCTGGGAAAGGCATGGTGGTTGTTGTGCAGCTCCTCACCGCCGATCAGGATGCCGATCGGCGAAATGTTGGTGCTGGAATCCGGTGCCTGCCAGTTGCGGTAGCCCCAGTAGTGGCCGATGCCGTTGACCACGCCCGCGGCCCAGAACGGAATCCAGGCGATCTGCGTGAGCAGGATCAACCCGCCGGGCACCGCGCCGAAGAGCGCCATGTCCACCACGCCCATCAACACGATGCCGAGGATCTTGTGGCGCGAATACAGCTTGCGCTCGATCCAGTCGTCCGGCGTGCCATGGCCGTAGCGTGCAATGGTCTGCGCCACGTTGCTCTCGCGGATGTAGAGGAACACGCCGCCCCACAGCACGCGGGAAAGCCCGAACACCTGGGGGCTGTGCGGATCTTCGGGCGTGTCGCACTTTGCATGGTGCTTGCGGTGCACCGCCGCCCACTCCTTCGTGACCATGCCGGTGGTCAGCCACAGCCAGAAGCGAAAGAAATGGCTGGCCACCGGATGCAGCTCCAGCGCACGATGGGCCTGGTGGCGGTGCAGGAAGATGGTGACCGAGGCAATGGTGACGTGCGTGAGCGCCAACGCCACCAGCACGGCACCCCACCATGGAAGATCGAAAACTCCGGAGAACAAGACGGATTGCATTGGCACCTCTAGGACAGATGCGGCAATTCTGCGAACGGGTGGCGTGCGGGCCTTTGATACAGGTCAACAAAAGGCGCGCCCCCGGCGCACGGGGTTCAGCGGCACCAGATCTCGATCTGGCGGCCGAGGTCGGACCAGAGCGCCTGCAGCGCCACGGCCGCGAGCAAGATACCGGCAAGGCGTGCACCCCAGGCCTGAGAGCCGCCACCGCTCCACCGCAGCCGCTGCCAGAGCCACGGCGCCAGCACCAGGGAGAGTCCGCTGCCCACGGCGAACAGCATCATCGCCACCCCGCCCTGCACGGGCCCATTGGCCAGGCTGGCAAGCAGCAATGCCGAATAGAGCAGCCCGCAAGGCATGGCCACCCAGAGCGCGCCGGTCGCCAGAACACCCCATGGCGTGCCTCCCGCGTGCGAACGAAGGCGGGCTTCGAGCGTGCGCCCGACGCGCCGTGCCCACGCCGGCTGCCGCCCCGCGATCGCCAGCGTCGCGCCCCAGGCGAAGACGAACACATGCAGCAGCATCCAGAGCGGCTTGAGCGCGGCGACTTGCACACCGGCCAGCGCCAGGCTGTTCACGCTGGCCGCGGCGACGGCGCCCGCCACGGCGTAGCTTGCGATGCGCCCGATGTGAAAGGCCGCTTGCGCAGCCGGTGCGGAGCCACCTGCGGTTGCGGACGAAGCGCCAGCGTGAACCGGCACGATGCGGATCACGGCGGCCGACACCGCACCGCACATGGCCACGCAGTGCGGCCCGGTGGCCAGGCCCATCAGCAAAGCGGCACCGGCAAGCGCGGCCTGCATGTTCAGACCACGCGCGAAAAGCGGGTGCGGTTGTCGCGGCAGTAGCGGTCGAACACCATGGCGATGGCACGCACCACGAACCACCCCTGCGCCGTGACTTCGATGTCGTGGTCGGTCAGGCGGACCATGCCCTGCGCGGCCAGCGGCCCGAGCGCCGCGAACTCGGCCGCGAAGTGGTGCCGGAAATCGATGCGGTGTGCCTCGCCCATGGCATCGAAGCCGACACGGCCCTTGCACATCAGCGCCATGATGACCGCGCGCCGCAACGCGTCGTCGCGCGAGAGCGCAATGCCGCGGACCACCGGAAGACGGCCTTGGTCGAGCAGGTCGTAGTAGGTGTCCACCGTCTTGGCGTTCTGGCTGTAGGTGGCGCCCACGCGGCCAATGGCGGAAACACCCAGCGCCACCAGGTCGCCCTCCGGCTGGGTGCTGTAGCCCTGGAAGTCGCGCTGCAGCCGCCCCTGCCGCTTGGCCACCGCCAGCGGATCGCCGGGAAGTGCGAAATGGTCCATGCCTATGTAGACGTAGCCCGCGGCGGTGAGCGTTGCAATGGCGCTGGAGAGCATGCGCACCCGCGTCTCGGCATCGGGCAGTTCTTCGGCCGCAATGCGCCGCTGCGGCTTGAAGCGCTCGGGCAGATGGGCGTAGGCATAGAGCGCAATCCGGTCGGGCCGAAGCTCGCAGACCTGGTCCATCGTGCGCGCAAAAGACGCATCGTTCTGGCGCGGCAGGCCGTAGATCAGGTCGACGTTGATCGACTCGAAGCCCAGCGCCCGCGCATCGGCCATGAGCCCGAACACCTGGTGCGCCGGCTGGATGCGGTGCACGGCCTTCTGCACGTCGGCATCGAAGTCCTGCACGCCGAAGCTCAGCCGGTTGAAGCCCAGGGCCGCCAGGTTCGCGAGTCGGGCCGCATCGACTGTGCGGGGGTCGATTTCGATGGACTGCTCGCCGCCGGCAGCGAGGTCGAACGATTCGCGCAGCATGGCAAGAAGGCCTGCCAACTGCGCATCGCTCAGGAAAGTGGGCGTGCCGCCGCCCAGGTGCAGCTGGCTCACGGTGGCGCGGCGGCCGAGCTGCGCGGCCTGCAGCCGGGTTTCACGCTCCAGGTAGGCCAGGTACTGCACGGCCCTTTCGGGGTGCCGCGTCACAACCTTGTTGCAGGCGCAGTAGTAGCAAAGCGATTCGCAGAACGGAATATGCACATAGAGCGAAAGCGGCGGCGCGGAGGCACCGGCATCGCGCCGCGCGCGCAACGCCGAGGCGTAGTCGTCCGCGCCGAAGGCCTCCACGAAGCGGTCCGCGGTGGGATAGGAGGTATAGCGCGGGCCGGCAACATCGAACTGCCGCAGCACGGTGGCTGGCAGGGGTGCGGTGTCGGCAACGTCGGCGCAGGCGGTGGAAGGCAATGTCATTGCGCACGTCCTGGAAGGTCGCGGGACGGCGGCTCGGCCAGCAGCGCGGTGAATGCGCTGGAAGCCGCCGCCATGCCCCAGAAAAGAAAGAAAGCCACGGTGTAGACACCCTGGCGCGACATCCGCAGTGCTTCGCCGCCCCAATGCAGATCGGACGGATCGACCAGCGCGAACACCAGGATCTCGATGGCGCAGGCCAGCAGGAACGAAGGCCACAGAATGCCGATCAGCTGGCGCGAGTTGCTCATGGCGCGGCCTCGCGGCGCGGCAAGGGCACGGCTTCGGCCGGGGTTGCCGCATGGTTCCGGCCGGCAAGCGCGGGCATCAGCTTCTTGTCCGCCAGGGTCTTGTTGATCTCGACGCCCCGGCGGTAGTAGTCCGCCGACACCAGCGGGTCGGGGCTGTCCCAGGCGTACCAGAAGGTCACGAAGCTCGCGACCACCACCAGCGCCGGCCCTGCAATCACCATCCACAGCAGCGGGTGCCGCCACCAACGGTCATTCGCCGCCGGTTCGTTGCTTGTTACGTTCATATCGACTCCTTCAGCGCGGCACCAGGAACACCGCTTTTTCGGACACCTGGGCCCCGCCTGCGCCCTCTTCGCGGATGTCGAAGTACACCGCGTGCGATCCGGCGGATGCGGCGCCGTAGGGCACCTGGAGCCGCACCGCGACCCATCGCGATTGCGCCGGCCCGACCGTGACGCGCTCGTCGGGCGAGACGCTGAGCCCTTCGATGCCGTGCGCGGCAATGCGGTAGCCGCGCGGCTCTTCGGTGGCATTCATGATCTGCAGGCGGTAGACGTTCTCGAGCCGGCCGCCCTCGACGATGCGGGCGAGCGATGCACGGTCGCGCACCACGTCGACCTTGAGCGGCGTGCGCGTGACCAGGCTGGCAAGCAGCCCCGCCATCAGCAGCGCCAGCACGGCGGTGTAGACCAGCACGCGGGGGCGCAGCACGCGGCGCATCAGTTGCCGGCGCGACCAGCCGGCCTCCATGCCGTTCTGCGTGTCGTAGCGGATCAGCCGGGGCGCATAGGCCATCTTCTTCATCACCGTGTCGCAGGCGTCCACGCACAGGCCGCAGCCGATGCACTCGTATTGCAGCCCCTCGCGGATGTCGATGCCCGTGGGGCACACCTGCACGCAGAGCCCGCAGTCGATGCAGTCGCCCAGCGCCATGCTGCGCGGATCGGGACCCTTGCGGCGCGGCGCGCGCGGCTCGCCGCGCTTCGGGTCGTAGGTGACGATGAGCGTGTCGCGGTCGAACATGGCGCTCTGGAAGCGCGCGTACGGGCACATGTACTTGCACACCTGCTCGCGCATGAAGCCCGCGTTGCCGTACGTTGCAAAGCCGTAGAAGAACACCCAGAACACCTCCCAAGAGCCCATGCGGGTCTGCAGGAAGGCCATGCCAAGTTCGCGGATGGGCGTGAAGTAGCCCACGAAGGTGAAGCCGGTCCACAGCGCAATGCCGATCCACACCAGGTGCTTGAACCACTTCTTCACCAGCTTCTCGGCCGATATCGGCTCGGCGTCGAGCCGCATGCGTGCGGTGCGGTTGCCTTCTATCTTGTGCTCCACCCACATGAAGATTTCGGTGTACACCGTCTGCGGGCAGGCGTAGCCGCACCACAGCCGCCCGGCCACGGCGGTAAAGAGAAAGAGCGCCAGGGCGCTGACCACCAGCAGGCCCGAGAGGTAGATCAGGTCTTGCGGATACAGCACCCATCCGAAGACATAGAAGCGCCGCGCGGCCAGGTCGAACAGCACCAGCTGCCGCTCGCCCCACTGCGCCCACGGCATGCCGTAGAACACCAGCTGCGTCAAAAAGACCATTGCCCAGCGCCATCGCGCGAACACGCCGCGAACGCTGCGCGGGTAGATCTTCTTCGTGGCCTCGTAAAGCCCCCCCGTTTCAGCGCCGGCCGGAGCAATGGGAATAATCTTGCGCGAGGCGGGGCTCGCGGGTGCGGATGAGTCCATGGTGCGCCGTTGTCAGGGCCCTGCGGCCGGGGCGTTGGAAAAGCCCCATACGTAGGCGGCAAGCAGCTTGATCTGCGCCTCGGTCAGCCGGCCTTCCTGCGCGGGCATGGCGCTGTGCTTGCCGGCGTTGACGAGCTGCACGATGGCCGCCTCTCCATAGCCGTGGAGCCACACCTTGTCGCTGAGGTTGGGCGCGCCCACCGCCTGGTTGCCGACGCCGCCGATGCCGTGGCACGAGGCGCAAGCCGTGAACTTCGACTTGCCGAGGCCCGCGCGCACCGAATCGTGCGGCTCGCCCGAAAGGCTCAGCACGTAGTTCGCCAGGTTCTTCACGTCGTCTTGCGAGCCCACTGCCGCAGCCATGGGGGGCATCACGCCGATGCGGCCTTTGGTGATGCTTTCGGCAATCTTCTCGGGCGTGCCGCCGTGCAGCCAGTCCTTGTCGGTCAGGTTGGGAAAGCCCTTGCTGCCGCGCGCATCGGAGCCGTGGCATTGCGAGCAGTTGTTCATGAACAGGCGCTCGCCGATGGCCATGGCCTTCGGATTGCGGGCAATGTCTTCCGCGGGCATGTTGTCGTATGCGGCATACACGGGCTCCAGCGCCTTGTTGGCCTTGGCCACTTCGGTGCCGTACTCGGACTCGGTGCTCCAGTTCGCCTGGCCGCTGAAGCTGCCCAGGCCCGGAAAGATCACCAGGTAGCCGGCCGAGAAGAAGATGGTCAGCACGAAGAGGCCGACCCACCACATGGGTAGCGGGTTGTTGGCTTCGCGAAGGTCCTCGTCCCACACATGGCCCGTGGTGTTGTCGGCATCCGACGGCACGCGCTTGCGTGCGGTGAGCCACAGCAGCAGCATGCATCCGAGAATGCTCAGCACGGTGCCGGCGGCAATGTAGTTGGACCAGAAGTTGTTGACGAAATCGCTCATCGGGGGCCCCTCTTCTTCAGTCTTGCTCGAACGGCAGCCGGGCGGCTTCCTCGAAGCGGGCCGTGTTGCGGCGGGCATAGGCCCACGCCACGATGCCCACGAAGAGCGCAAAGCACAGAAGGGTCGCGGCAACGCGCAGGGTGGTGATGTCGGTCATGGTTCGGTTGCTCCCTACTTGAGCGTGAGGCCCAGCGATTGCAGGTACGCCACGGTGGCGTCCAGCTCGGTCTTGCCGCGGACTTCTTCGGCGGCGCGGGCAATCTCTTCGTCCGTGTACGGCACGCCGACACGGCGCAGCGCGCGCATGCGGCGCGGAATGGCCTCGGCATCCACCACCGTCTTGCCGAGCCACGGATACGCCGGCATGTTCGACTCGGGCACCAGGTCGCGCGGGTTGTTCAGGTGAATGCGCTGCCACTCGTCGCTGTACTTGCCGCCCACGCGATGCAGGTCGGGGCCGGTGCGCTTGCTGCCCCATTGAAACGGGTGGTCGTAGACGAATTCGCCCGCCACCGAGTAGTGGCCGTAGCGCAGCGTCTCCGAGCGAAACGGCCGGATCATCTGCGAGTGGCAGTTGTAGCAACCCTCGCGCAGGTACACGTCGCGCCCGGCCAACTGCAGCGCGGTGGGCGGCTTCAGTCCCTGGATGGGCTCGGTGGTGGACTTCTGGAAGAACAGCGGCACGATCTCGACCAGCCCGCCGATGGCGACCACCACCAGGATGAGCACGATCATCAGCAGGTTGTTGGTCTCCACCTTCTCGTGGGTGAAGCCGGTCTTGGTTTCGGTTTTCGTATTCATGGCTGATTTCTCAAGCGTGGGCAATGGCGGCGGCCGGAATCACGGCGCGCACCGAGCGCCCGGAGATGACGGTCATCCACACGTTCCATGCCATCACCAGCATTCCGCCGAGGTACAGCAGGCCGCCGACCAGCCGCACCAGGTAGAACGGGAAGGTGGCCTTCACGCTCTCCACGAAGGTGTAGGTGAGCGTGCCGTCGGGGTTGATGGCGCGCCACATCAGGCCCTGCATCACGCCCGCGATCCACATGGCCGCGATGTAGAGCACGATGCCGATGGTGGCCACCCAGAAGTGGGCTTCGATGGCCTTGACGCTGTACATCTCGGTGCGGCCGTACATGCGCGGAATCAGGTAGTAGAGCGAGCCCATGGTGATGAAGCCCACCCAGCCCAATGCGCCGGCATGCACGTGGCCCACGGTCCAGTCGGTGTAGTGGCTCAGGGCGTTGACGGTCTTGATGGACATCATCGGGCCCTCGAAGGTGGCCATGCCGTAGAACGAGAGCGCGACGATCAGGAAGCGCAGGATCGGATCGGTGCGCAGCTTGTGCCAGGCGCCCGAGAGCGTCATCACGCCGTTGATCATTCCGCCCCAGCTGGGCGCCAGGAGGATGAGCGAGAACACCATGCCGAGCGATTGCGTCCAGTCGGGCAGAGCCGTGTAGTGCAGGTGGTGCGGGCCGGCCCACATATAGGTGAAGATCAGCGCCCAGAAGTGGACGATGGAAAGCCGGTACGAATACACCGGGCGCGCAGCCTGCTTGGGGATGTAGTAGTACATCATTCCGAGGAAGCCCGCCGTGAGGAAAAAGCCCACCGCGTTGTGCCCGTACCACCACTGCACCATGGCGTCCTGCACACCGGCATAGGCCGAGTAGCTCTTCATCCAGCCCGCCGGAATTTCAGCGCTGTTGACGATGTGCAGCAGCGCCACCGCAATGATGAAGGCCCCGAAGAACCAGTTGGCAACGTAGATGTGGCGCACCTTGCGAACGCCGATGGTGCCGAAGAACACCACCGCGTAGGCCACCCACACCACTGCAATGAGGATGTCGATGGGCCATTCGAGTTCGGCGTATTCCTTGCCCGTGGTGTAGCCCAGCGGCAGGCTGATGGCGGCCGCGACGATCACCGCCTGCCAGCCCCAGAACACAAAGGATGCGAGCCCCGGCGCGAACAGCCGGACCTGGCAGGTGCGCTGCACCACGTGGAAACTGGTGGCCATGAGCGCACAGCCGCCGAACGCGAAGATCACCGCGTTGGTGTGCAGCGGGCGCAGCCGCCCGTAGCCGAGCCATGGAATGCCGAGGTTGAGCTCGGGCCAGGTCAGCTGCGAGGCGATGATCACGCCGACGAGCATGCCGACCACGCCCCAGACCACGGACATGAGGGCGAACTGCCGCACGACGGTGTCGTCGTAGACCGCTGCGGGAGGATTGGGTTCTTGCATCGTGGTGCCTGTTGGTGGACTGCAGGCAGTGTCTCTTTGCAACCCGACACGGGGTTTGATGCAGATCAATCGCCGCGCAGGATCCGGTCGGCCTCCACGTCGACGTCTTCGAACTGGCCCCGCTCGATGGCCCACCACAGCCCGCCGAGGATGACGAGCACCAGCATGACCGACAGCGGAATGAGCAGGAAGAGGATGTCCATCAGCGCCCCGCTCCACTCGCTGGTGCGTTGCCCGGGGCGGCGAGCCGCGCGGCGTTGAGCACCACCACCAGCGAACTGGCTGCCATGCCGATGCCTGCGAGCCACGCGGGCAGCCATCCCGCCACGGCCAGCGGCACGCACAGGGCGTTGTAGCCGGCAGCCCACGCAAGGTTCTGCCGCACCACGCGCAGCGTTCGGCGCGCCTGCGCAATGGTGCGTGGAATGGCCGCGAGCGCATCGCCGAGCACCACGAAGTCGGCCCGCGCGCGCGAGAGCGGCACCGCGTTTCCGAAGGCGAAGGATGCATTGGCGCGTGCCAGCGAAGGGCCATCGTTGAGGCCGTCGCCCACCATCGCGACTTGCCGGCCCTCGGCCTGCAGCCGCCACAGCGCCTCCAGCTTGTCTTCGGGCTTGCAATCGCCCTGCGCAAACTCGATGCCGGCGCGCGCCGCGATCTCGCGGGCGGCGCTGTCGCGGTCGCCGGAAAGCAGGCGCACCGTGATGCCCTCCGCCTGCAGCGCGGCCACGGCGGCGGCGGCGTCCGCGCGCAGTTCCTCGGCAAGCACGAAGCTCGCGATCCAGCCCTGCTCGTCGCAGAGGTGAACCTGCGGTGCATCGACCTGCAGCGGCGCCACGCCGCAATAGCTTGCGGAGCCGAGCCGCACGCGACGCGCGGCATCTTCGTCGCCGGTGGGTCGGCACAGCAGGCCTTCGAGGCCCAGACCCGCGAGTTCGGCCGGCCGGGTCACGTGCCAAGCAGGCGCAGTACGGAACTGCGCATTCCATGCGTTCACGAGCGCACGTGCCCCCGGATGAAGGGAGTGCGCGCCGAGCGCCGCGCCTATCTCCAACGCATCGCCGGGACGCAGGCCCTGGCGGCAGTACACGCGCTCGAGTCGCGGCGTGTCGCCGGTCAAGGTGCCCGTCTTGTCGAAGACCACCGTGTCGACACTGGCCAGTGCTTCCAGCGCCTGCAGGTTGGCCGTCAGCACGCCGCCGCGGGCCAGCGCGCCTGCGCTGGTGAGCATGGCAGCCGGCGTGGCAAGGGACAGCGCGCACGGGCAGGTCACGATGAGCACGGCCACAGCCACCATCAGGGCCTTGCCGGTGTCCGCATGCCACCAGAACGCAGCGGCGCCCGCCGCCGACAACAGCACCAGCACAAGAAACGGACGCGCGATGCGGTCGGCCAGTTGGGCCAGCCGCGGCTTGCTCGATGCGGCGCTTTCCATCAGCCGGACGATCTGCGCAAAGCGCGTGCCCTCGCCCACCGACTCGATGCGCACCTGCACCGCGGCCGAGAGGTTGTGGCTGCCCGCGAGCACGCGCTCGCCGCAGGCCCGCGGCACCGGGCGCGACTCCCCGGTGAGCAGCGCCTCGCCGGTGCTGGTGCTGCCGTCGATCAGCACGCCGTCCGCGGGAAAGGCCTCGCCCGGCAGCACGCGCACCACGTCACCCACCGCCAGGCGCCCTACGGCCACGCGCCGCCAGCCGCCGCCGGCTTCGAGCCGCTCGATGCTGTCGGGCAGCCGGTTCATCACCGCATCGAGCGAGCCGGCAGTGCGGTCCCGCAGCCGCGCCTCGAGCCACCGGCCGGTGAGCAGGAAGAACACGAACATGGTGAGCGAGTCGAAATACACCTCGCCGCCCAGCACGCCCGCGGTGTCGAAGGTAGCCGCGCTGCTGACGGCAAAAGTGATGGCGATGCCGAAGGCAACCGGCACGTCCATGCCGATGCGCGCATGGCGAAGGTCCCGCCATGCGCTGCGGAAGAACGGCCCGCACGAGAAGAACAGCACCGGAAGCGTCAGCACCCAGGAGGCCCAGCGAAGCAGCTGCGCGGCGTCGGCCGTCATTTCTCCCGGTTGCGCAATGTAGGCCGGGTAGGCATACATCATCACCTGCATCATGCAAAAGCCCGAGACGAGCCAGCGCCAGAGCGCGAGCCGCAGCTCCCTTGCACGACGTTCGCGCGCGGAGCTGTTCGAGGCCGGCAACAGCGGGTATCCGGCGGCGGCCGCCGCCTCGAACCAGCGCGAAGGCCGCGTGGCCGCCGCCGACCACACCACGCGCGCACGATGGCTCGCGGCATTGACCTGCGCTTCGAGCACGCCCGGCACTTGCAGCAACGCCGCCTCAACCGTGAATGCGCAAGCGGCGCAATGCATGCCCTCCACCGCGATCTGCGACTCCCACCGGCCCGTGCCCGCATCGCCTTCCAGCAAGCGGCCGAACACCGGCCATTCGGCGGAATCGTCCAGTACCCGCCATGCCTCGCTGGAGGCCGGCACAGGCGATGAAGGTGGAGAGAACGGGGCGAGCGCAGCTTGCATCGCGCAAGGCTAAGGGCGGCCGCCATGGCGCCGGTTGATCTGCATCAACCCCCGGCGCCGCCGCCTGCCTAAGCTCGCGGCACAGACTTTCGGAGACCCTCATCATGTTCAAACGCATCCTCGTCGCCACGGACGGTTCGACGCTTTCGAAGAAGGCCGTGACGAGCGCCATTGCACTCGCCGCAACGCACGACGCCGACCTGGTGGCGCTCAACGTGGTTCCGCGCTACCCGAAAGGCTACTTCGACGGCGCGATGTCGTTCTCCCCCGAGGACATTGCGCTCATAGAGAAGCAGTGGGCCGACAAGGCCCAGGCCATGCTCGACACCGTCAAGTCGCGCGCCGAGCAGAGCGGCGTGCGAGTCAAGACGGCGACGGCCAATTCCGATCTCGTGGCGGAGTCGATCGTCGCCGCCGCGAAAAAGCACAAGAGCGACCTGATCGTGATGGCTTCGCACGGGCGCAAGGGCATCAAGCGCCTGCTGCTGGGCAGCGAAACGCAGCATGTGCTCGCACAATCGATGCTGCCCGTGCTGGTGCTGCGGTAGGCGCTGAACGCGCCTTGCTGACCTTTACGCCTCCAGCGCTTCGAGCGGCCCGAAGAACTCGTAGCGCAGCTGTTGCCTCGGTACGCCCAGCTCGAGGCTGCTGGCATACACCGCCTTCATGAAGGGCTTGGGGCCGAGAAAGTACAGGTCGACGTCGCGGTCGGCCGGCAGTTGCTGCGCGAGCAACTCGCGCGTGACGAAGCCGGTGGCGTGCGGCCGGTCGGATTCACGCGGCGTGTCGTACACATAGAGCGGCTTCACGTTGGCATGCTGCGCCGCCAGTGCATCGACACGCTCGCGGAATGCATGGGCGCCGCCATGCCGCGCCGCATGAATGAAGTGCACCGGCCGGCCGGTGTGCGCCACGGATTCGAGCATGCTCATGGCTGGCGTGATGCCAACGCCGCCCGTTACCAGCACCAGCGGACGCGACTGCTCGCCCGCGGGCTGCAGCACAAAGTCGCCGCAGGGCGCCTGCGCCTTCAGGACCGTTCCGACGGCCGCGTTCTCATGCAGCCAGTTCGACGCCTTGCCGCCCTCTTCCTGCTTGACGCTGATGCGGTACCAGGGCTTGCCCGGCGCATCGGACAGCGAGTAGTTGCGCCTGAGCGGCTCGCCGTCGATGTTCAGCACCAGCGTGAGGTATTGGCCGGGCGAGAACGCGAGCAGCGGGCCGCCGTCGGTGGGCTCCAGGTAGAAGGAGGTGATGACTTCGCTCTCCTGCTCGCGCCGCGCAACGCGAAACTCGCGCTCGCCGCGCCATCCGCCGGGCTGTGCGGCGTTGTTGCGGTAGACCTCTTCTTCGGCGGCAATCAGGATCGCCGCGAGCGACTCGTAGGCTTCGCCCCATGCGGCAATGATCTCGTCGGTGGCGGCGTCGCCGAGCACGTCCTTGATGGCCTGCAGGAGGCAGCCGCCGACAACCGGGTAGTGCTCCGGCAGCACGCCCAGTGCCGCATGCTTCTGGATGATCCGCGGCAGCGCGCCGGCAATTTCGCCGAGCCGGTCGATGTGCATGGCATAGGCCAGCACGGCGCCCGCGAGTGCGCGCGCCTGGCTGCCGGCGGCCTGGTGCGCCTCGTTGAAGAACGCCTTCACCTCCGGATGGCCTTCGAACATGATCCGGTAGAAGTGACTGGTAATGGCCTCTCCGTGCGCCTGGAGCGCGGGGACGGTGGCCTTGACGATGGCGATGGTTTGCGGGTTCATCTGTGGCTCGGCGATGGCAGTTGAGATGCTTCTTCTCTCTCACGATCCGTGCCAGTCGCAGGCGCTGCGCAAGTGCCCGCCACCATTGGGGATTTTCGATGCGTGGTCAAATTCGCCACAGCAATCATGTTGTATTTATGACCACACAAAGTGTCAATCCGACCACGGCCGAGCCCGACGCCGCTTCCGAAGGCCAGCGTTACCGCTCGCTTCTTGCCGCGGCGCGCGGCCTGGTGCGGTGCGATGCCGCCGCGCTGCTGCGGCTCGATGGCGACGTGCTGCGGCCGCTTGCCGTGGACGGCCTGAGCGACGAGACCCTGGGGCGGCAGTTTCCGGTGGCATCGCACCCGCGCTTTGCGCGCCTGCTCGAGAGCGGGCAAGGCCTGCGCTTTGCGCACGACTGCGGCCTGCCCGACCCTTATGACGGCTTGGTCGCGGGGCAGCCGGGCATCCTGCCGGTGCACGACTGCATGGGGGCGCCGCTTCGCCTGCGCGGCGCCGTGTGGGGCCTGCTGACGCTGGATGCGCTGGAGCCCGGCGCGTTCGAATCGGTAAGCCCGGCACAGCTCGACGCGCTCGTTGCGCTGGTGGAAACCGGCATCGAATCCGCCCACACGATCCAGGAGATGGAAGCGCGCGCCATGCGCGAGCAGGCCGTGGCGCAGGCGTTGCGCTCGGGGCCCGGTGCCACGCGCGAACTGCTCGGGAGCAGCGCCGCCATGAAGAAGCTGTGCAGCGAGATCGATACGGTCGCGGCATCGGACCTCACTGTGCTGGTGCTCGGGGAGACGGGCGTGGGCAAGGACCTGGTGGCGCAGCGCCTTCATGCGCGCTCGCGGCGGCGCGACCAGCCGCTGGTGCAGGTGAACTGCGCGGCATTGCCAGAGACGCTCGCCGACAGCGAACTCTTCGGCCACAAGCGCGGCGCGTTCACCGGCGCGGTGCAGGACCGGAACGGCAAGTTCGAGATTGCCGACGGCGGCACGCTCTTTCTCGATGAAGTGGGCGAACTGCCGCTGACGGTGCAAGCCAAGCTGCTGCGCGTGCTGCAAAGCGGCGAGGTGCAGCGGCCCGGCAGCGACCGGACGCTGAAGGTCGATGTTCGCGTGATTGCGGCCACCAACCGCGACCTGCCCGCCGCCATTGCGCAGGGCCGCTTCCGTGCCGACCTGTACCACCGTCTCTCGGTGTATCCGCTGGTCGTGCCGCCGCTGCGCGAGCGCGGGCGCGACGTGGTGGCGCTGGCTGGCGGCTTTCTCGAAGAAAACCAGCATCGGCTGGGTGCGCGCAACCTGCGGCTTTCACCTGCGTCGAAGGCCGCCCTCCTTGCACATGGCTGGCCGGGCAACGTGCGCGAGCTCGAGCATGTCATCAGCCGCGCATCGCTCAGGGCCTTCACGGAGCAGGGCCGCGGCGCGCGCTGGACGGCGATCGAGCCGCATCACCTGGCGCTGGATGCCGCGGTTGCTGGGAGCCATGCGACGGGGTCCGCACAGACGCCGCTTGCCCAGGCACCGACGGACGGCGGCCACGCCAGCTTTGCTCTCGCCGCCGGCGGCACGTTGCGCGAAGCAACGACCGCTTTCCAGCGTGCATGGCTCGCGGATGCGCTCGCGCGCCACAACGGACATGTGGCCAACGCCGCGCGCGAGGCCGGCATCGACCGCAGCAACTTCCACCGGATGCTGCGCAAGCTCGGCATGCGATCCGCCTCCGCCGACTAGTACCGCGCAGCTCACCGCTGCATTGCGCCGGCGCCGGGAGCGTGCGCAAAAAAAGAAATGTCGTTATAGTCAACCAATTGGTTCACTGTATCCATACTTCTTCCGGAGCAAGACGATGAACATCCGTGCCTCCGCGCGCCCGGCCGACGCGCTCGATTCGAACTGGTCCATTGTTGCCGCCGGCGCGCTGATGACCTGCGTGGCCATTGGCGTGCTGTTCTCGCTGGCAGTCTTCCTGGAGCCGATGAGCGCGGCCACGGGCTGGTCGCGGGCAGGCATTTCAAGCGCCATGACGCTGGCCTTCCTGAGCATGGGCGTGGCCGGCTTCGGCTGGGGCGCGCTGAGCGACCGCTACGGCCCGCGCGTGGTGGTGCTGGCGGGCACGGTGCTGCTGGGGCTCTCGACGGTGCTGGCGAGCCGTGCGTCGACCTTGCTCCAGTTTCAGCTTTTCTACGGAGTGATGATGGGCATTGCCGCCGGCAGCTTCTTCGCGCCGGTGATTGCAACCACCGCATCGTGGTTCGACAGGCATCGCAGCCTGGCGGTGTCGCTCGTCTCGGCCGGCATGGGCGTTGCGCCGATGACCATCTCTCCGCTGGCTGCGTGGCTGGTGACGCACTACGACTGGCGCATGGCGCAGCTGATCATCGGCATCGGCGCGTGGGTCGTGCTGCTGCCTGCGGTCTGGCTCATTCGCGCGGCGCCCGCAGCCGCTTCCGCTTCGCCTGCCGGAGGGGCAGCACCAGCGCCGGAAATGAAGGTGGGGCAGGCGCTTCGCTCGCGCGCATTCCTCGTGCTCGGGATCACGTTCTTTGCCTGCTGCGCGGCGCATTCGGGGCCGATCTTCCACACGGTCAGCTATGCGATCGGCTGCGGCCTTCCCACCTTCGCGGCCGTCACCATCTACAGCATGGAAGGCGCGGCCGGGCTGGGAGGGCGCCTGCTCTTCGGCGTGCTGGCAGACCGGCTGGGCGCCAAGCGGGTGCTCGTTGCCGGGCTGCTGATCCAGGCCTTTGCCGCCGCGAGCTACCTGCTGGTCAACCAGCTGGGCGGCTTTTATGCCGTGGCCATTGTTTTCGGCCTCGCCTATGGCGGCGTGATGCCGCTCTATGCGGTGCTGGCGCGCGACTACTTCGGCGCCAGGATCCTGGGCACCGTGCTGGGCGCGGCGTCGATGCTGTCCAGCCTGGGCATGGCGCTTGGCCCGGTGCTGGGCGGCTGGCTCTTCGACCGCTACGGCAGCTACGCCTGGATGTACATCGGCTCGATGGCCGTGGGACTTGGCGCGGTGCTCATCGCACTCACCTTCCCGCGCACGGACCACGCCGGCAAGCAGCCGCAGCTACAGCCGGCGGGCTAAGCGGGGTAAGAGAGGCAACGGCTCGTCGTCAGCGCTCGACATGGAGCTACACGCTGTTTTCCACCGGCAGGAGCGCCGCCTTGACGTTGTTGCGGCCGGACCTCTTGGCCTGGTAGAGCATCTCGTCCGCGCGCCTGACCAGAGTGGCGGCAGTGGCATCGCCGCCCTGGTAGAACGCCAGCCCGATACTCGCGGTGATGCTGATGGTCAACTGCGACTCCAGGGCAAACGGCGCCTGCATGGTCGCAACAAGCTTCGCGGCAGTGGAAAGGGCGATGTCCGCATTGGGCAGGCCTTCCATGATCACCGTGAACTCGTCGCCGCCGAGGCGCGCGCGAACGTCGCTGGAACGCAGGCCCTGCGACAGCCTGTTCGAGAACCCCTTCAGCAGCTCGTCGCCGGCCTGGTGGCCGAACTGGTCGTTGATCTGCTTGAAACCGTCGATGTCCAGGTACATCAGCGCCATCAGCGCACCGGCGCCGCGGCTGCGGTCCATGGCCTCGGTCAAGCGCGCTTCGAAGCCCGCGCGGTTGGCAAGGCCGGTGAGCGGATCGATCTGCGCCAGGTTGACCAGGCGCTTCTCCTCAAGCTTCTGGCGCGTGATGTCGGTGATGACCGCATGGAAGCCGACGATGGTGTCGGCATTGGCCGCCGGTTGCGGAATGTACTGGGCCTCGTAGCAGTTGTAGCTGTCGCTCTGCGTGTCTTCGCTCTGGAAGGTGACGACCTCCCCCGCCAGCGCGGCGCGGATGTGCGGCTTTACCGATTCGTAGGCCGCACCGCCCAGGAGCTCTTGCACGGTGTGCCCCTGGATCTGGTCCCGCGAGAGCCCGAATTCGCGCTCGTAGGCGAGGTTGTTGAACCGGTAGCGCTCGTCCGCATCGATATAGGCGACGCGCATGGGCAGCGCATCGGCCACCGTGCGAAGGCGGGCTTCGCTCTCCTGGAGGGCTTCTTCCGCCTCGTGGTGCGCGGTGATGTCGCTGTCCAGCGTGTAGAGGCCCATCACCCGGCCCTGTTCGTTGCGCTCCGGAACCAGCGTGGCCTGGATGTCGCGGCGCCCGCCGGGGCCCTCCACCCTCCGCTCGTAGGTCACCTGGCGCCCCGCCAGCGCAGCGCGCAGATGCGGCTCCATCTGGGCCCAGGCCTCGTCGCCGTAGAACTCGCGCATGCTGCGGCCGATCAGCTGTTCGGGCTCGACACCGAACCAGTCCTGGTAGGCCTTGTTGACGAACCGGAAGCGCAGATCCCAGTCGAGGTACGAGATCAGCGCGGGCAGGTGGTCGGTCACCATGCGCAGGCGGTGTTCGCTCTCGCGCAGCGCTTGCTCGGCCGCCTTGGCCGCCGAGATGTCGCGCATCAGGCCCGAGAAGTACTCCACCTTGCCGTGCTTGTCGCGGTGCGCAATCACCATGTGGCTGACCGGAAACTCCTGGCGCTGGTCGTCCCACACCATCGACTCGCCCACCCAGATGCCTTTGCCGACGGCAACAGGCACCACTTCCGACCTGAACCGTTCGATCGTCTTGGGCGGATTGAAGTCGTTCACGCTCAGCTGCTCGATCGGCGCGTCGAGACGCAGGCCGGTGCGGCGGCGGGCGGCCGGGTTCATGTAGATGAGCCGCCCCGCCGCATCCATCTGCACGATGTAGTCGGTCGTCATGTCGAATACGGCGGTGAGCGTGCGAAGGGCCTGCTCGGCCCGGGTGCGCTCGGTGATGTCCGTCACCGTTCCGACGTGCCCGAGTACGCGGCCTCCGACAATCACGGGGCGGCTTCTCAATGCCACCAGCACCCGGGTTCCATCCTTGCGGTGGAGCCGGCGCGTGGCGCTGAACGGTTCGGGCGTATTCACGAGGCGAATCCATTCCTTGAGAACCTTCTCCCGGATGTCTTCGCGCACCAGCGTGAGCCAACCCAGCGCGGCGTCTTTCCGCTCCAGGCCGTGGATCGCAAGGTACTCGTCGTTCACATAAGTCGCGCGGCCTTCGGTGTCGGAGCGGAACAATCCCACCGGCGATGCATCGGTGACCGCGGCCACCTCGAGCCGCTGCTCGCGCAGCTCGGCCATGAGCGCGTCGAACTCACGGGCCAGATCGCCGCGCTCGTCGGTGGCGACGACATCGAGCTTGACCTGGCTGTCCGGCGATTGCCGCAAGGTGCGAATCGCATTGGTGAGCGCATCGAGCGGCCGCATTGCCCACGACGTACCCATCCACACGAGAAACGCGCAGCCCAGGCCCAGCCACAGCAGTTGCAGCAGCAGGCTTCGCTTCGCCTGCTCCAGCGGTGCGTAGGCAATTTCCGCCGGCACGACGAGGCGCAGGTCCCAGTCGGCACTGCGCACAATGGCACGCGTCGCCAGGTCGTTGCGGGTGTCGTCGGCGGATGCGACCACCATCGCGCTCGCGGGCTTGAGCAGCAGGCTCGCATCGTGATGCATGACCACGCGCGGAGACGCATCGCGTGTGACGATCACGTAGTAGCCGCCGCGGCCGATGGTGGCTCGGCTCATGTCGCCGAGCACGTTGGCGCGCTGCAGATTGAGCGCCGCTCCCAGCACGCCGATGAGCCGGCCGTCGGGTGCGTCGACGGGAACGGCCATGACCACGGCAGGCTGTTTGCTGTCCTTGGTGAGCAGCGGCGCCGAAATGGTGGGCTGCCTCAGGTCGCGCACCTGCCGGAAGTAATCGCGGTCGGCAATGTTCGGAGGGTGGTCGGCAGGCGGGTTGATGGCGACGATGGCGCCGTCCGGGCCGGCGAGCGCGGCATTGTCGAACATCGCGAGCAAGTCGCGGTCCTTGAGAAAGCGCTGCCGCGCTTCAGGGTCGTCGAAGCCGCGCGCGCCGATCTCCCGGGCCGCGCGCTCCAGGGCGGCGAGGTGAACGCCCAGCTTGTAGTCGAGATCGGCCGCGGCGCTATCGGTCAGGGCCTGCTGCTGGTCGCGCATCAGGTTGAGATATTCGCCGGACAGGTTGCGGTACTGCCACCACTCCGTTGCGCCAACAAGCGCGAGCACCAGCGAGGTGACCAGCAGTGCCGTCTTGGTTCTCAGCTTGAGCCGCACATGGTTTCCTTCGCGAGGGCGGTTGTTCCGGGCCGCATTTTTCGATGATAGCAATGGCTTTTTCCTCGCGACGCCAGCAGCCATCCAGCGTGCGTCACTCAAAGCGGCCAACAGTTGCGCCGCTCGCAATCGGATCTGTACTTGCGTATGGTCCGGTGCCTACCGCCGATGCGACGAAGACCGTCTCGCATCGATCTTTCCCCCAACCCAGGAGAACCAAGATGGTCAGCAAAAACACGATTTGCCTCTGGTATGACGGCACCGCGCTGGACGCCGCCAAGTTCTATGCCGAGACCTTTCCGGACAGTGCGGTGGGCACGGTCCTCCGGGCTCCCGGTGACAACCCCTCGGGCAAGCAAGGCGATATCCTGACGGTCGAATTCACCGTGATGGGCATTCCTTGCCTCGGACTGAACGGCGGACCTGCGTTCAAGCACAACGAGGCCTTTTCATTTCAGGTGGCGACCGACGACCAGGCCGAGACCGACCGGCTGTGGAATGCGATTGTCGGAAACGGCGGGCAGGAAAGCGCGTGCGGATGGTGCAAGGACAAGTGGGGACTGTCATGGCAGATCACGCCCCGCGTCCTGATTGCCGCTATTGCCGACCCCGATCCCGCGGCAGCCAAGCGCGCGTTCGACGCGATGATGGAGATGAAAAAGATCGACATCGCCGCGATCGAGGCGGCCCGGCGCGGCTGACAACACCGGACCAGAGCAAACAGTGAAAACGGGTTGGAGCGTGCGGCGCCAACCCGTTGATCTATCTGGAAATTGTGGCCCGCGCGAAGCCCCGGCGCTTCGCGGCAGCAGCTTGCGTCATCGTTGAGCCAACTCGTGCTGCGGCTCGACCGAAGCTCCGACCTGTTGTTGCGCCGTTCCTCCAACCACGAAATCTTCCGCAGCACCATCCGAGCGAAAGATGCGGAGCGCCACGCAGTTCAGCGAACCGAATTCCGCTTCATGCAGGAGCTCCCGGAACATCGCTACAGCCGCCTCTTTGCCCAGCAAGTGGTTCATTCATGACCTCGAGTGTGATGCTTCTCACAGCAGGATCGTACTTGCATTGGCATCAGATGTGATGCATTTCGTATCAAGCGAGGGCAAATTTATAGCTTTGGTGGTATTTACAACAGGCTGAAATCCCTGCCCCAGCTGAACTAAAATGTAATTCCTTTGTTCTAATTTTACTGATCACCGGTTGCCCGATCTGCGCCAAAAGCGACAACAGACCAGCGCCGGTTCACACGCATCAGGGCCGCGAACGGTGGCATCAACATGACCCTAGAAGATCAATGGATCGCTTCTGAGGCGGCAGGGCGCATCGGCGAATCCGAAGTATTTGACGCGCGGATCAGCGCGATCGTGTCGATGCTGCGCGCGATGTACATGGCACACCCCGCCCCGGAAAGGGTCAGGCATCACTTCGATCAACTGATGGCTCAACTGCTTTCAAGCCCATATGCGAGCGATGACCCGGATCGGCAGCTGGTTCTTCAAGAGACTGCCGCAAGTTTGACGCGCCACGCGCGGCCAGCAGAAGCGGGCTGAGGGCGAAGAGCTTCGGGCGCGGCTGCCGACGCCAGATCCTGCCCGAGGGGGATGTCACGCTTTCCCCGCGTTGCACGGCCGCCCCCTGTTTTCCCCAATGAAAAAGGGCGTCCGGTGATGAAACCGGACGCCCTTTGACGTTTTATTGGTCGGTGTGAAAGGATTCGAACCTTCGACCCCTTGCACCCCATGCAAGTGCGCTACCAGGCTGCGCCACACACCGAAGCTCTCGATTATAGCCGGCTGAAATCACCGTCCGACGGTCAGCAGCTCACGAATTTCAAAGAGTTCGCGTCGCAGGTGCAGCAACTGCGACGGATCGATCGTGCGAACGGCACTTTCGGATGCGGGATCGTCCTCGTGAACGGCCGCATCGAACTCTTCCTGATCGATTTCGACGGCCTCCATGCCCTCGAGCGGCACCATGCCCGCCTTGCGGCGGTCGCGCTCGCCCTGCACCAGCTCTTGCAGCTTGTTGCGCGCACCGCTGATGGTGAAGCCCTGGTCGTAGAGCAGATCGCGGATGCGGCGGATCATGAGCACCTCATGGTGCTGGTAGTAGCGCCGATTGCCGCGCCGCTTCATGGGGCGCAGTTGCGTGAATTCCTGCTCCCAGTAGCGCAGCACGTGCGGCTTGACGCCGCAAAGTTCGCCGACCTCACCGATGGTGAAGTAGCGTTTGACGGGAATCGGCGGGAGCGCTTTCTCCATTATTTCCATTGAAATCAAGACCGTGCGCGGGAAACCTTAGAGATTACTCTACGCACCCGCGCAGCACCAAGCACTATTCGGCGCCCAGGCTCCACTCGACTTCGGAAGTGCCGCTCTGCTCGATGCTTCCGTGAATCTGTTCCTTCAGCTTGGCGCTTGCGTGAAAGGTGGCCACGCGGCGCTCGCCGATCGGAATGGCTTCGCCGGTACGCGGGTTGCGGCCCGGCCGGGGCGCCTTCACACGGATCTGGAAGTTGCCGAAGCCGGAGATCTTCACGTCCGTGCCTTCGATCAGGCTGTTGGCGATGAGGTCGAAAAACGCCTCGACCATGTCCTTGGATTCGCGCTTGTTCAGGCCGATCTGCTCGAACAGCAGGTCGGCCAGGTGCGCCTTCGTGAGTGCGGGCGTTTCGAGGGCTTCGAGCGTGAATTCCGCGGCGTTCATTCTCATCAACCCCTCAGGCGTGCGCCGAGCTTGGCGCTCAATTGTTCGACGATGGCGCGCACGGCGGGCTCCACCTGCTCGTCCGTCAGCGTGGCGTTGTCGTCCTGGAAGCTCAGGCGCACCGCCATGCTCTTCTCCCCTTGCGCCAGGGCGCCCGATGCCGGCACGGCACCGTCGCGCGCAGGTTGCGGGCGATAGATGTCGAACAGCGTGGCGTCCCGCAGCAGCCCCTGGGCTGCCGCAGCCGAATGGATGGTCTGCATCAACGCATTGTGCGTGACGGCCTCGGCCACCACCACGGCGATGTCGCGTTCGACGGCCTGGTGCTTGGGCACAGGCTTTGCCACGGGCACGG
Organism: Variovorax sp. CCNWLW186; assembly: GCF_037203865.1. Classification (NCBI taxonomy): domain Bacteria; kingdom Pseudomonadati; phylum Pseudomonadota; class Betaproteobacteria; order Burkholderiales; family Comamonadaceae; genus Variovorax; species Variovorax sp. CCNWLW186. Next base: position 171,574 of record NZ_JBBCBO010000010.1, read on the forward strand.
GGCGCGCGGCAACGGCGTCGAGGTCAAGTTCGAAAACCACCGGGGCCAGCGCAAAGTCCCACTTCTGGCGCCAGCGCGGATGCAGTTCGCCGACAAAGCCGATGGCCTTGCCGTCGATCAGCACGCGCGCGGAACGGCCAGGGTGCAGGGCCGGATGTTCGGCCGCCTCGAAGCTCGGCACCAGCGGCGCGAGCAATGCTTCGACGTCGCCTTTGGCATCGTAGAAGTCGACACGGTGCGGCTTGCCGTCCCAGCGTGCTTCTTCGGCATCGCCCCAGGCAAGGCCGGCCACCCGCATCGGCTGGTGTACGCCGCGCACGGTGCTGTCGGTGGTGGTCACGCTGTCGTCGCGCATGAACACGCGGCCCAGCTCGAACACGCGCACGCGCGGCGCCTTGCGGTCCAGATTGAACTTGAGCACCTGCAGCAGCGAGCCGAGCAAGGACGAGCGCATCACGCTCATCTGGCTGGCAATGGGGTTCAGCAGCTTCACCGGATTGGCGTTGCCCGCCAGGTCCTGCTCCCAGTGCGCCTCGACAAAGCTGAAGTTGATGGTTTCCTGGTAGCCGAGCGCCGCCAGGCTGCGACGCACCGCGAAGCGGCTGCGCCGGGCTTCAGGCCGCACGCGCGCCGTGATGGGTGCAAGCGGCGCAGTGGTCGGCAGGTTGTTGAAGCCGATCAGGCGTGCAACCTCTTCGATCAGGTCTTCCTCGATCAGCAGGTCGAAGCGGTGCGGCGGCGGGGTCACGGTCAATGTGCCCTCGCCTTCGCTGAGCGCAAAGCCGAGGCGGCGCAGCGCGTCGGCGCACTGCGCTTGCGAGAGCGGCATGCCGATGACGCGCGCTGCGCGTGCCACGCGCAGCGTGACGGGCATGGCTTCGGGCACATTCAGGATCTTGTCGTCCATGGCGCCGGCCTGGCCGCCGCAGATCTCGATGATGAGCTGCGTGATGCGCTCGATGATCTCGACCGTGCGGCTCGGATCGACACCACGTTCGTAGCGATGCCCCGCGTCGGTCGAAAAGTTGAAGCGGCGCGAGCGGCCCTGAACGGCTTCGGGCCACCAGAAGGCGGCCTCGACGTAGATGTTGCGGGTGTCGTCGGACACCGAGGTCGCGTCGCCGCCCATGATGCCGGCGAGCGACTCGACGGCCTCGTTGTCGGCAATCACGCCCACCTTGTCGTCGACGCTGATGGTGTTGCCGTTCAGCAGCTTGAGCTGTTCGCCCGCCTTGCCCCAGCGCACCGTGAGGCCGCCATGGATCTTGTCGAGGTCGAAGATGTGGCTGGGCTGGCCGTATTCGAACATCACGTAATTCGAGATGTCGACCAGCGGCGTCACGCTGCGTTGGCCGCAGCGCGCAAGCCGCTCGACCATCCATGCCGGCGTGGCCACCTTGGTGTTCACACCGCGCACAATGCGGCCCGAAAAACGGCCGCAGAGTTCGGGCGCTTCCACCTTCACCGGCAACACGTCGGCAAACGATGCGGCCACCGGCGGGATGGCGGGCGTCTTGAGCGGCGCGCCGGTGAGCGCTGCGAGCTCGCGCGCAACACCGTAGACGCTCAGGCCGTGGGCAAGGTTGGGCGTGAGCTTGAGGGTGAGCAGCGCGTCGTCAAGCTTGAGCACGTCGCGCACATCGGCGCCAATGGGTGCATCGGCATCGAGCTCGAGCAGGCCGCCGTGGTCTTCGCTGAGCTTCAGTTCGCGAGCCGAACACAGCATGCCCTGGCTCTCGACGCCGCGCAGCTTGCCGAGCTTGATGAGAAAGGGCTTGCCGTCTTCGCCCGGCGGCAGTTCAGCGCCGACCAGCGCGCAGGGCACCTTGATGCCGACACGCGCATTGGGTGCACCGCACACGATGTTGAGCAAAGCGCCCTGCCCCACATCAACCTGGCACACGCGCAGGCGGTCGGCATTGGGATGCTGCACGGCTTCCTTGATTTCGCCGACCACGATGCGGCTGAAGGGCGGCGCGACGGGGCGGCGCTCTTCGACCTCGAAGCCGCCCATGGTGAGCGTTTCGGCCAGTTCGGCGCTGCCGAGGGGCGGATTGCAGAACTCGCGCAGCCAGGATTCCGGGAATTGCATCTCTTCGATCTCGTATTCGGTTTTTCTATGGATGGGTGCTTACTGGAACTGCGAGAGAAAGCGCAAGTCGCCGTCGAAGAACAGCCGCAAATCGTTCACGCCGTAGCGCAGCATCGTGAGCCGGTCGGGCCCCATGCCAAAGGCAAAGCCGATGTAGCGCTCCGGGTCGAGGCCCATGTTGCGCACCACGTTCGGATGCACCTGGCCCGAACCCGCGACTTCGAGCCAGCGGCCGGCCAGCGGGCCGCTCGCAAACTGGATGTCGATTTCGGCGCTGGGCTCGGTAAACGGAAAGAAGCTCGGGCGAAAGCGCAGCACGAGGTCGTCGCTCTCGAAGAAGGTACGGCAGAAGTCCGTGAAGATGACCTTCAGGTCCTTGAAGCTCACGTTCTCGCCGAGCCACAAGCCTTCGCACTGGTGGAACATGGGCGAGTGCGTGGCGTCGCTGTCGACGCGGTAGGTGCGGCCCGGCGCAATCACCCGGATCTCGGGCGCCTTGACGATGCCGGTGGCGTCGGCTGCCGCGGCGGCAAACTCAGCCGCGTACTTCTTGATGTGTTGATGCGCATAACGCACCTGCATCGGGCTGGTGTGCGGACGCAGGTTGTACGGAATGCCGTCGTCGCCGTTCAGGTCGACATAAAAGGTGTCCTGCATCGAACGCGCCGGGTGGTTCGGCGGGTTGTTGAGCGAGGTGAAGCTGTGCCAGTCGCTCTCGATCTCCGGGCCGTCGGCCACGTCGAAGCCCATGCTCGAGAAGATCTCCTCGATGCGCTCCAGGGTGCGGCTCACCGGGTGCAGGCCGCCCGGAATGCGGCGGCGGCCAGGCAGGCTCACGTCGAGGGCTTCTGCGCGCAGCTGTTGCGAAAGCTCTTCGTCCGCCAGCTGCTGGCGGCGCTCGGTCAGTGCGGACTCGATGGCCTGCTTGGCGACGTTGATTGCGGCGCCGCGCGACTTCTTCTCGTCGACGCTGAGCGCGGCCATGCCCTTCATCAGCTCGGTGATGCGGCCCGACTTGCCAAGGAACTGCGCCTTGGCGTTCTCGAGCTCGGCGGGCGTTTTCGCTTCGGCGAAGGCAACGCGTGCGGTGTCGACCAGGGAGTCCAACTCGTTCATAGCAACAAAAAATAGGCGGGGGAAATAAAAAAAGAGCTGGAGCCTTTTCAAGCGCCAGCCCTTGTGTCGTGGGCGCAGGAGGCTGCCACGAAGACAGCCGCCCTGCTGTACAGGATCAAGCAGCCAGCTTGGCCTTGACCTGCTCCACGATGCCGGCAAAAGCGGCCTTGTCGTGCACTGCGATGTCCGCAAGCATCTTGCGGTCGATCTCGATTCCGGCCTTGCGGATGCCGTTTGCGAACTGGCTGTAGGTCAGGCCCAGTTCACGCGAGGCGGCGTTGATACGCGCGATCCACAGTTGACGGAAAACGCGCTTCTTGGTGCGGCGGTCACGGTAGGCATATTGCCCAGCCTTCATTACCGCCTGTTTGGCGATGCGGAAGACATTACCGCGGCGACCACGGAAACCCTTGGCGAGTGCGAGAACTTTCTTGTGGCGGGCGCGAGCCGTTACACCACGTTTGACGCGAGGCATGTGTGTACTCCTTGTTCGTCTGAGTTAAATGCCACGGCCGGGCAGCATGGCGGCGACGGAAACCATGTTGGTCTCATGCACTGCCACGGCACCACGGAGGTGACGCTTGTTCTTGGTGGTCTTCTTGGTCAAGATGTGACGCTTGAAGGCTTGACCGCGCTTGACGGTGCCACCGGGACGAACGCGGAAACGTTTTTTCGCGCTGCTCTTGGTCTTCATTTTGGGCATATGAATGCTCCTTTAGTTTGTGCTCGTGAGGCGCCGCGGATACTCCACGGACTTGTTGGCCCCGAGACACTTCTTTACTCCGCCCCTGCCGGCCCTTCTTTCGAAGCGCCTGCAGGGGCGAAATTCTTCAAACCCTGCTATCTCTCTGTCGCTCAACCAGCCTTTTCAGGCTGCTGCAGGCGCCGACGTTTCCGACGACGCCGGCTTGGCGGTACCGCCGCCCGGCTTCTTGCGGCCCGGAGCGATCATCATGATCATCTGCCGGCCTTCGAGCTTCGGAAACTGCTCGACGACGATCAGGTCGCCAAGCTCATCGCGAATGCGCTGCAGCAAAGCCAAACCGAGCTCCTGGTGCGTGATCTCGCGGCCGCGAAAGCGCAGCGTGATCTTGCATTTGTCACCCTCTTCAAGAAAGCGCTTGATGTTGCGCATCTTGATGTTGTAGTCACCATCGTCGGTACCGGGCCGGAACTTGATTTCCTTGACCTCGATGACCTTCTGCTTCGACTTCGCCTCGGCTGCCTTCTTCTGCTCGTGGTACTTGAACTTGCCGTACTCGATCAGACGGCAGACAGGCGGGTTGGCCGCGGCAACGACCTCGACCAGATCCACGTCAGCCTCACCGGCGAGGCGCAACGCCTCGGAGAGACTCATAACACCCAATGGCTCGTTTTCCGGGCCTACAAGGCGGACTTCCGGGGCCATGATTTCCCGGTTCAGGCGGTGTTGGCGTTCCTCGCGGTGGCGGCGGTCGCGAAATGCAGTAGCGATGGTCAGAATCCTTCAAAAGTTGCTACAAAATCTGTAGCGGACGCCGGTCAGTTCTCGCGAACAAGCGGCATGATTGGGTCAGGCAACACATGTGAGGGTGCTTCCGGGACAAATCAACGCTTGTCAGCAATATCCTGAACGAGCCGTAGTACGAACGATTCGAGGGACATTGCACCGAGGTCTTGATTGCCCCGGGCGCGCACTGCGACGGCACCGGCTTCCTTTTCCTTGTCGCCTACGACGAGGATATAGGGAAGCTTTTGCAACGAATGCTTGCGTATTTTATACGTAATCTTCTCGTTGTGCAGGTCCAACTGAACCCTAAGCCCTTGATTCTGCAGCGTTTTCGCCACTGAAGCGGCGTAATCCGCCTGCCCTTCGCTGATATTGAGCACCGCCACCTGCACCGGAGCGAGCCATGCGGGCAGTGCGCCGGCATGGTGTTCGATCAGCATGCCGATGAAGCGCTCCAGGCTGCCCACGATGGCGCGGTGCAGCATGACGGGGTGGGCGCGGCCGCTCGATTCCGTCACGTATTCGCCGCCCAGGCGCTCGGCCGTGTTGAAGTCGACCTGCATCGTGCCGCACTGCCACTGGCGGCCCAGCGCATCCTTCAGCGTGTATTCGATCTTCGGGCCGTAGAAGGCGCCGTCGCCGGGCGAGATGATGAAGTCGACGCCCGAGCGGCGCAGCGCCTCCATCACCGCATGCTCGGCCTTGTCCCACAGCTCGTCGGAGCCCACGCGGTTGTCGGGCCGCGTGGCCACCTTGTAGAGGATGTCCGTGAAGCCGAAGTCGGCATACACCTTCTGCAACTGTTCCGTGTACGCAATGCACTCGTCGAGGATCTGGTCTTCCGTGCAGAAGATATGGCCGTCGTCCTGCGTGAAGCCGCGCACGCGCATGATGCCGTGCAGCGCGCCGCTGGGTTCGTTGCGGTGGCACTGGCCGAATTCGCCGTAGCGCAGCGGCAGGTCGCGGTAGCTGCGCAGGTCGCTCTTGAAGATGAGCACATGGCCAGGGCAGTTCATCGGCTTGAGCGCGTATTCGCGCTTTTCCGATTCCGTCGTGAACATGTTGTCGCGGTAGTTCTGCCAGTGGCCCGTTTTCTCCCACAGGCTCTTGTCCAGGATCTGCGGGCCCTTCACTTCCCAGTAGCCCGTGTCGCGGTAGATGCCGCGCATGTACTGCTCCACCGCCTGCCACACGGCCCAGCCCTTGGGGTGCCAGAACACCACGCCCGGCGCCACTTCGTCGATGTGGAACAGCTCGAGTTCCTTGCCCAGCTTGCGGTGGTCGCGCTTCTCGGCCTCTTCGATGCGCTGGATGTACTGGTCGAGCTGCTTCTTGTCGGCCCAGGCCGTGCCGTAGATGCGCTGAAGCTGCTCGTTCTTGGCGTCGCCGCGCCAGTAGGCACCGGCTAGCTTCGTCAGCTTGAAGACCTTCAGGAAGCGCGTGTTCGGCACGTGCGGGCCGCGGCACATGTCCACGTATTCCTGGTGGTAGTACAGGCCCATGGCCTGCTCGTCGGGCATGTCCTCGACCAAGCGAAGCTTGTAGTCTTCGCCGCGTGACTTGAACACCTCGATGACTTCGGCGCGGGGCGTCATCTTCTTGACCACGTCGTAGTCCTGCGCGATCAGCTCGCGCATGCGCGCCTCGATGGCCGCCATGTCTTCGGGCGTGAACGGGCGCTCGTACGAAATGTCGTAATAAAAACCCTCTTCGATCACCGGGCCGATCACCATCTTGGCCGTCGGATACAGCTGCTTCACCGCATGGCCGACCAGGTGGGCCGTCGAGTGGCGGATGATCTCCAGGCCCTCGTCGTCCTTGGGCGTGATGATCTGCAGCTTGGCGTCGCGGTCGATGACGTCGCTGGCGTCGACCAGTTTGCCGTCGACCTTGCCGGCCACCGTCATCTTGGCGAGCCCCGGTCCGATGGACTGGGCAACTTCGGCCACCGAAACCGGGCCGGGGAACTCGCGGCGCGAGTTGTCGGGAAGCGTGATCTGGATCATGGAAAAAACCTCGGGCGGAAAAACAAAAAAGCGCGGTGATTGCCGCGCTTTGCCTGGTGTGAGAGCTGGAAGAAACCAGCGAGCGCGGTCTACCGGCCTTTTCCTTCGAAGAAGAAAAAGCCGCTGAATCCTTGCGGAGTAGTTCGCGGTGTCATAACCAGGGTGCCTTTCTCGCTCTTGTTGGTGCAGAGACCGCGATTCTATCCGCTGCCGGTTCAGGCCGTCGGCATCGGGTCTTGCATGCCCAGACGAAAAAGCCCGGCGCGGGGCCGGGCTCGTAGGTGGCCGCGAACCGCCTATTCAGGCAGTTCGAGTAACGGCCGATCAGTGGAACTGTTCTTCTTCGGTCGAGCCCGTCAGCGCCGTGACGCTGGACTTGCCGCCCTGGATGACCGTGGTCACCTCGTCGAAGTAGCCGGTGCCCACTTCCTGCTGGTGCGACACGAAGGTGTAGCCGCGGTCGCGTGCTGCGAACTCGGGTTCTTGCACCTTCTCGACATAGGCCGACATGCCGCGCTGCACGTAGTCTTGCGCCAGGTCGAACATGTTGAACCACATCGAGTGGATGCCGGCCAGCGTGATGAACTGGTACTTGTAGCCCATGGCGCCCAGTTCCTTCTGGAACTTGGCAATGGTCGCGTCGTCGAGGTTCTTCTTCCAGTTGAACGACGGCGAGCAGTTGTAGGCCAGCATCTTGCCGGGATGCACCTTGTGCACCGCTTCAGCGAACTTGCGGGCGAACTCGAGGTCGGGCGTGCCGGTTTCGCACCACACCAGATCGGCGTAATACGCGTAGGCAACGGCGCGGCTGATGGCCTGGTCCATGCCCTTCTTCGTCTTGTAGAAGCCCTCCGCGGTGCGCTCACCGGTCAGGAAGGGCTTGTCGTTCTCGTCGTAGTCGCTCGTGATGAGGTCGGCCGCTTCCGCATCGGTGCGGGCGATCACGAGCGTCGGCGTGCCGCAAACGTCAGCCGCCATGCGCGCGGCGATGAGCTTCTGCACGGCCTCGGTGGTGGGCACGAGCACCTTGCCGCCCATGTGGCCGCACTTCTTGACCGAGGCGAGCTGGTCTTCGAAGTGCACGCCGCCGGCGCCGGCCTTGATCATGGCCTTCATCAGTTCGAAGCCGTTCAGCACGCCGCCAAAGCCTGCTTCGGCATCGGCAACGATGGGGGCGAAATAATCGACATAGCCCTTGTCGCCCGGGTTCACGTTCTTCGACCACTGGATTTCGTCCGCGCGGCGGAAGGTGTTGTTGATGCGCTCGACCACGTTGGGCACCGAATCCACCGGATACAGCGACTGGTCGGGGTACATCGACGAATAACTGTTGGCATCTGCCGCAACCTGCCAGCCCGACAGGTAGATGGCCTTCACGCCGGCCTTCACCTGCTGCATGGCCTGGCCGCCCGTGAGCGCGCCGAGGCAGTTGACGTAGGGCTCGTTGTTCACCAGCTCCCAGAGCTTCTCGGCGCCGCGGCGGGCCAGCGTGTGCTCGATGGGGAACGAGCCGCGAAGGCGCACCACGTCGGCCGCGCTGTAGCCGCGCTTGATGCCCTTCCAGCGGGGATTGGTGGCCCAGTCTTTCTCGAGGGCGGCAATTTGCTGTTCGCGGCTCAGTTGTTCGGTAAGGGTCTGGGGCATGGTCACTCCGTGAGGTTGATTGAAGGTTGGGCGCTGCGGCCGTGGAGTTACTTTAAGCGCAAGCAACACTCTTATGTCTTATAGAAGACATATTTTTAGCCTATCAAAATCAACAACTTACGGCAGTATTTCTCCATGCAAAATTATTTTTCTCATATCGAGAAAAAATATTGCAATGCAGCAGCCTCTCATTTCGCAATGTGCAATCCCTGCTTCGGTTGTGAAAAGCCATCGCGGCAGCCCACTCATTTCACTCACTGGCAGCGGCATGCGCAATCCAGTCCCCGCTGCCAATCACCGCTCGCCCATTGATCCGATTTGGATGGATTTCGTAGACCAGGCATTCGAACTGCCCGGTTCCGGCATCCACCGTCACACGTCGCTTGATGTATTCGCCGGAGTCGTCGTCCGCAACTTCCTCGAGCACGTCGAGCGCCGCCTCCACCTCGGGCTCGATGCGGTAGATCTCGCCCAGCACGCGTCCTTTTCCGTTCAGCACCAAACCGGGATATGCGCCCAGGTCGTACAAGGTGCCGGGGATGGCGGCGTCGGCCACATGGATCGGTTCAGGCCGAAAGCGCGCGATGTCGTTGCGCCCGCCGCGGCGCAGCGTGCCGTAGACGAAGACATGGCCTGGTGTGCGCACGGCCGGTGCGCCATCGAATTCCAGCGATTGCGGCATCATTGAATCCATCGTTCCCAACAAGCCGTCCAGTCTATTGAACACCGCCGCTCCCGCCTCCAGCCGTCTTGTGGCCTATGGCTGCCTGGCGTTGAGCATGTCGCTCGTCGGCGGCTACGTCGCCCTTTCCAAACCGCTGGTGGCGGCCTTTCCGGTGCTGCTGCTCGCATGGCTGCGGTTCGGCATCGCAGCACTGGCCATGCCGCATTGGCTTCGACGCGCGCCAGACGAAGCGCCCATGAGCGCGCGCACGCGCGGCCTCGTCTTCCTGGAATCGTTCCTTGGCAATTTCCTGTTCTCGATCTTCATGCTGTTCGGCGTGAGCCTCACCAGCGCGGTGTCCGCGGGCGTGATCATGGCGTCCATTCCTGCGGCCGTGGCGGTGGCGAGTTGGCTCTTCCTGCGCGAACGCATCACGGTGCGCATCGGCCTTGCCATCGGTTGCGCCGCGCTCGGCATTGGCTTGCTGGCCCTCACGCCGGCGCATGCACCGGCAACTACAGACAGCGCGGCGTCCTCATCGATGCCATGGCTCGGCAACCTGCTCGTGTTCTGCGCGGTGCTTTGCGAGACAGCCTATGCGGTAATCGGGAAGTCGCTCACCGGCCACCTGGGGCCCAAGCGGATTTCGTCGCTCATCAACCTCTGGGGCTTCGTGCTGTCGATGCCCTTCGGCATCTGGTTCGCACTGCAGTTCGACTTCTCGGCCGTGCGCATCGGCACCTGGGCCTTGCTCGTGGTCTACGCACTCGCAGCGAGCATCTGGACCGTGTGGCTCTGGATGACGGGCCTGCGCCATGTGCCCGCTGCGCAAGCCGGTGTTTTCGCGGTGATGCTGCCCGTGAGCGCGGCCCTCGTGGGCGTGCTGGTGCTCGGCGAAAGCCTCTCCGCAGCACAGCTCTTTGCATTCGCGCTCGCGCTCATTGGTGTGGTGCTGGCGACCTGGCCTGAACGCCGGAGGTGAAAACCTCGGGTTCTCCCCTCTGAAAAAACAACAACTCCCAATGAAAAAAGCTCTTTTTCCCTTGGAAACGCGTTTTTTCTCCTTTAGCATCCGCAATGCCACTGGAGACGCAAGTTTTTCATTGGTGACTGTTCAACCAAAAAAGGAAATCAACCATGGCAACTGCAAAGAAGGCTCCGGCCAAGAAAGCTCCGGCAAAGAAGGCCGCTCCCGCCAAGAAGGCTGCGGCTCCTGCAAAGAAGGCCGCACCGGCCAAGAAGGCAGCTCCCGCAAAGAAGGCTGCTCCTGCGAAGAAGGCTGCACCGGCGAAGAAGGCTCCTGCAAAGAAGGCCACTCCCGCCAAGAAGCGCACGCCCAACGCCGCGTTCATGAAGGCCCTGACCCCCAGCCCGGCACTCGCCGCTGTGGTCGGTTCGACGCCTCTGCCGCGCACCGCAGTCGTGAGCAAGCTGTGGGACTACATCAAGAAGAACAACCTTCAAGACAAGGCCAACAAGCGCAACATCAACGCCGACGCCAAGCTGAAGGAAATCTTCGGCAAGCCGCAAGTGTCGATGTTCGAACTGGCCGCGCTGATCGGCAAGCACGTCAAGTAAGCGCTCGGGTACTGCGCGTTCATCGCGCTCCCGAATCAAAAAGCCGGCACATGCCGGCTTTTTTTTCGCCGCGCGCGACGCTCGGCGCGCCCTGCTCGTTCAGCCCCGCGCCTGCGCCGCACGCGTGATCGACGCCAGCGTGCCGCGCGTCGTGATCACCTCGGGGTCCAGCGGAATCTCGATCAGCGTGCCCGTATCGGCCGCCAGTGCGCGCAGCAGCGCGGCTTCGAACTGTGCGGTTTCCGTCACGCGTTCGGCGGCATAGCCATAGGCCCGCGCCAGGCCGCAGAAGTCGGGGTTGCGGAGGGCAGTGCCGCTCGTGCGTTCCGGATATTCGCGCTCCTGGTGCATGCGGATGGTGCCGAACATGCCGTTGTTCAGCAGCACGATGATGCTCTTGCCGCCATGCTGCGAGGCCGTCGCGAGCTCTTGCCCTGTCATCAGAAAATCGCCGTCGCCCGCAATCGTGAAGGCCACCCGGCCGGTCGCAAGGTTGGCCGCAATACCCGCTGGCACGCCATAGCCCATGGCGCCGCTGGTGGGCGCCAGCTGCGTCTTGCTGCCCTTGGCAAGCCCGTGATATCGGAAATAGCGGTGCACCCAGCTCGCAAAGTTGCCGGCCCCGTTGGTGATGGCCGCATCCGGCGGCAGGTGCTTTTGCAGCAGCGCGACCACCTCCGCCATGTCGACCGGGCCGCGCGGCGTTTCAGCCGGCATGCCCGCGAGCGCCTGCGGCTCCAGGTTCGCTTCGTAGTCCGCATGCGCCTGCGCGGCCCACTCCTCCCACGGCAAGGTATTGGGCGCACTCAGCACCTCGAGGCCGCGCGCGGCGGCGCTCATGCCGGCGTTGATGGCCAGGTCTGCCTGGTAGACGCGGTTGAGTTCTTCCGCGCTCGCGTGGATGTGCACCAGCTTCTGCCTGGCCTTTGGCGCTTCCAGCAGGGTGTAGCCGCCGGTCGTCATCTCACCCAGCCGCGGGCCGATGGCGATGATGAGATCACTGTCTTTCACGCGCTGCGCGAGCTTGGGATTGATGGCAATGCCAACGTCGCCCGCGTAGAGCGGATGATGGTTGTCGAAGGTGTCCTGAAAGCGGAACGCATTGGCAACGGGTAGCCGCCAGTTCTCGGCAAAGCGCTGCAGCGCCTGCGCGGCCTGCGTCGTCCAGCCGCCGCCGCCCGCAATAACCAGCGGCCGCTGCGACTGAAGCAGCAGCTCGCGCAAGGTGCGCAGCGAGCCGGGGTCGCTCCAGGGCTGAACGGCGTCCACGCGCGGCAGCGGGCGCGACGCGGTCTGCGTGCGCAGCATGTCTTCAGGCAGCACCAGCACCACCGGTCCGGGCCTTCCGTTCATCGCTGTAGAAAACGCGCGCGCCACGTACTCAGGGATGCGGTCCGCGTCGTCGATGCGCTCCACGCGCTTGGCAAAGCCCTTGGTGCTCGGCCCGAAGAAGCTGCCGTAGTCCACTTCCTGGAAGGCCTCGCGGTCGCGAAAGTCGCTGCCCACGTCGCCGACGAACAGCACCATAGGCGTGGAATCCTGGAAAGCGTTGTGCACGCCGATCGATGCGTTGGTGGCGCCCGGCCCGCGGGTGACGAAGCACACGCCCGGCCGCCCCGTGAGCTTGCCGTGCGCCTCCGCCATGAAGGCGGCGCCGCCCTCCTGGCGATTGACGATGAACCGCGCGCGATCGCGGTAGGCATGAAAGCCGTCGAGCACGGCAAGAAAGCTTTCGCCTGGAACGCCGAACGCGATCTCCATGCCCTGCTCGACCAGGCATTCGACGATCAGGTGGCCGGCGGGTTGTGATGTACTCATGAGAAGTCGAACCTCAGCTGCAAATGTCTTCGGAATTATGTGCGCCCGCTCCCAACGCCTTGCGTTAATTCACCAAATGGTTAAATTCGCGCGATGAAAGCCGCGAAAGATTCCCCACCCGAAGCCATCGAGCCGCGCTCCCGCGACGCCGATCGCTCGCAGCTGGCCATTCTTGCGTCGGCACGCGACGAGTTTGCGCAGCGGGGCCTGGCCGGCGCCCGCATGGACAGCATCGCCGCGCGCGCGGGGCTGAACAAGCGCCTCATCTACTATTACTTCGGCAGCAAGGACGACCTGTTCCTGGCAGTGCTCGAGCGCACCTATGCCGACATCCGCGAGGCCGAGCAGCAGCTGCACCTGGACGAGATCGATCCGGTCGAGGCCATCCGCCAACTGGTCTCGTTCACCTGGCACTACTATCTCGAGCATCCCGAGTTCATCACGCTGCTCAACAGCGAGAACCTGCACTGCGCCGCGCACCTCAAGCGCTCCGAGCGTATCCAGGAGATGAACTCGCCGCTGGTGCAGCTGCTCGACACGGTGCTCGAGCGCGGCAAGCGCGACAAGCTGTTTCGCGCCGGCGTCGATCCGGTGCAGCTCTACATCTCGATCGCCTCGCTCTGCTATTTCTACCTGTCGAACAACCACACGCTCTCGGCCGTCTTCGGCCGTGACCTGCGCGCGCCAAAGGCCATGGCGCAGCGCCTCTCGCACATGACCGACCTCGTGCTGGGCTACGTGCTGCACTGAGCCTTCGGGCGCCCTTTCTCCATCTCCGGGTATTTACCAATCAGCGGCGGTTGCGCCGCGGCGCCAGCCTTCCTAGAATTGTCTAATTCACTTATTGGTGAATTAATCGATCAAGACAAGGCGGCCCGACCGCACGGAGACAACCATGAAGCAACTTGCACGCACCACTGCACTCGCCACGCTCACCTGCCTCGCCGCCTTGATGCCCGGTCTGGCATCGGCGCAGAACGGGTACCCCAACAAGCCTATTCGCGTGGTCGTGCCGTTCGCGGCCGGCAGCACCACCGACATCATTGCGCGTGCCATTGCCGACAAGATGGGCCAGAGCATGGGCCAGACGCTGGTCGTGGACAACCGCGGCGGCGCCAGCGGCACCATCGGCCAACAGGCGGTGGCCACGGCCGCGCCGGACGGCTACACGATCATGATTCACTCGTCGTCGCACACGGTGAGCCCTTCCACCTTTGCGAAGCTGCCGTTCGACACGGTGAACGACTTTGCCGCCGTCACGCCCATCTCGTCGCTGCCCAACGCGCTGGTGATCTCTCCGTCGAAGAACATCAAGACGCTGCAGGAGCTGGTCGCCGCGGCCAAGGCCAAGCCCGGCACCATCAACTTCGCATCGGCGGGCCAGGGCAGCGCCACCCACCTCAACGCCGAGAAGTTCAAGATGGCCGCGAAGATCGACGCCACCAACATCCCGTTCAAGGGCTCGGCAGAGGCCGTGACCGAAGTGCTGTCGGGCCGGGTCGACTACTACTTCTCGCCCATCGCGCCGGTCATCGGCCAGATCAAGGATGGCCAGTTGCTGGCGCTGGCGGTTGGCTCGCCCAAGCGCGCGGCCGCGCTGCCTGACGTGCCCACTACCGCTGAAGCCGGTGTGCCGGGCTCCGAGTTCAACTTCTGGATCGGCATGATGGCGCCGGCCAAGACGCCGCGCGACATCGTCAACCGGCTGCACGACGAAGTGGCGAAGGCGCTTGCTTCGCCCGAGGTCAAGGAACGCTTCCTGAAGCTGGGCGCCGATGCGTGGACGCTCAAGCCCGAGCAGTTCGACGCCTACATCAAGGACGAAATCAAGACCAACGCGGCGTTGGTCAAGGCTGCCGGCCTGACGCCCGCGCAGTAATCCGCCCTCTTCTTTCTCCCTTTTCTCCCTTTTCTCCCTTTTCTCCCTTTTCTCCCTTTTCTCCCCAACTCTTTTTCGGCTAAAGACATGGCTACACAACGACTCGGAATCATCATGCACGGCGTCACCGGACGCATGGGCATGAACCAGCATCTGATCCGCTCGATCTGCGCGATCCGCGCACAAGGCGGCGTCACGCTGTCGAACGGCGACAAGGTCATGCCCGACCCGATCCTCATCGGCCGTAACGCCGAGAAGATGGAAGCGCTCGCCAAGACGCACAACATCGCGCGCTGGGGCACCGACCTGGACGCGGCGCTGGCCAACAAGGAAGACACCATCTTCTTCGACGCCGGCACCACGCAGATGCGCCCCACGCTGCTGGCCAAGGCCATCCGCGCCGGCAAGCACGTGTACTGCGAGAAGCCGATTGCCACCAACCTGAACGAAGCGGTCGAAATCGCTCGCCTGGCCGAAGGCTCGGGCCTGAAGCACGGCGCGGTGCAGGACAAACTTTTCCTGCCAGGCCTGCGCAAGCTCGACATGCTGCGCCGCGCGGGCTTCTTCGGTCGCATGCTCAGCGTGCGCCTGGAGTTCGGCTACTGGGTGTTCGAGGGCGACCTGCAGCCCATTCAGCGCCCGAGCTGGAACTACCGCAAGGAAGACGGCGGCGGCATGATCCTGGACATGATGTGCCACTGGCGCTATGTGCTGGACAACTTGTTCGGCGAGGTCAAGTCGGTGTCGTGCCTGGGCGCCACCCACATTCCCAAGCGCTGGGACGAAGCCGGCAAGCCTTATGAGGCCACCGCCGACGACGCCGCCTACGCCACCTGCGAGCTCACCGGCCACAACGGCGAGCCGGTCATTGCGCAGATCAATATGAGCTGGGTCACGCGCGTGCGCCGCGACGACCTCGTGACCTTCCACGTCGACGGCACCGACGGCTCGGCCGTTGCGGGCCTCTCGAGTTGCCGGGCTCAATCGCGCGTGGCCACGCCGCGCCCGGTATGGAATCCGGACGAGAAGCAGATGATGAATTTCTTCGACCAGTGGCAGGAGATTCCGGATTCGCAGGTTTACGACAACGGCTTCAAGATCCAGTGGGAACACTTCATTCGCCATGTGGTCGAGAACGAGCCCTACAAGTGGACGCTGCCCGAAGGCGCCAAGGGCGTGCAGCTGGTCGAGGCCGCGCTCGAGTCGTGGAAGAAACGCCGCTGGATCGACGTGCCTGCGCTGAAGGTCTGAGGCAGGCAGCATGGCACTTTCGCTGACCCTTCCCACCGCGAGCGGCTCGCTCGCGCCCTACGCCCTGCGCGGCACCGCGCCGGTCAAGCCCGAAGCGGGCGTCAAGTTCAACCGCATCGCCTATTCGGCCGCACACGTGGTGGCCGATCCGCTGGCCGCGGTGGACCCGTGGCTGCACGCTGCAGTCGACTGGGACACCACCATCGCCTACCGCCGCCATTTGTTCTCGCTGGGCTTGGGCGTGGCAGAAGCCATGGACACCGCGCAGCGCGGCATGGGCCTGGACTGGCCGACCTCGCTGGAGCTCATCCGCCGTTCGCTCGACGCGGCGAAGGACGTGCCCGGCGCGCTGGTGGCCTCGGGCTGCGGCACCGACCACCTGAACATCGACGACGTGAAGAGCGTCGACGACGTGATCCGCGGCTACGAAGAGCAGATGGCCGCCATAGAGGCGCTTGGCGGCAAGCTGATCGTCATGGCCAGCCGCGCCCTCGCCCGCGTGGCGAAGAGCCCGGCCGACTACGAGCGCGTGTACGACCGCATCCTGAGCCAGGCCAAACAGCCGGTGGTGTTGCACTGGCTCGGCGACATGTTCGACCCGGCCCTTGCGGGCTACTGGGGCAGCAAGAATGTGGACGCCGCAATGGACACGGCGCTCGCCGTGATTGCCGCGCATCCACACAAGGTGGACGGCATCAAGATTTCGCTGCTCGACAAGGACAAGGAAATCGCCATGCGCCGCCGCCTGCCAGCAGGTGTTCGCATGTATACCGGCGACGACTTCAATTACGCCGAGCTGATTGCCGGCGACGGCTTCGGCAGCGAGCCAACGCACGGCAAGAGCGATGCGCTGCTGGGTATCTTCGACGCCATCGCGCCCGCAGCAAGTGCGGCGCTGGGCGCGCTGGCGCAAGGCAACACCGAGAAGTTCCACGCGATTCTCGGCCCCACGGTGCCGCTGTCGCGCCACATCTTTGCGGCGCCCACGCGCTTCTACAAGACCGGCGTGGTGTTCATGGCCTGGCTCAACGGCCACCAGAAGCACTTCGCGATGGTGGGCGGCCAGCAGAGCACGCGGTCGCTGCAGCACTTTGCCGAGTTGTTCCGGCTGGCCGATGCGGCCAACCTGCTGGAGCAGCCGGAACTGGCGGTGCGGCGCATGAAGACGCTGCTGGCACTGCACGGCGTGGAAGGCTGAGCAAGCTCATGCGCGATTTCTCGCAGAACCACGACTGGCTGTCGATCAATACGGCGACCATCCGCAAGCAGTCGGGCGCCGAGGTGCCGCTGGACCGCATCATCGACCAGTGCGCCGAACGCGGCATCCGTGCGATCAGCCCCTGGCGCGACCAGGTGGCCGCCGTCGGGCTCGACAAGGTCGCGAAGCAATTGAAGGCGCACGGCATTGGCCTCTCGGGCTACTGCCGCGGCGGCTTCTTCCCCGCGCCCGATGCGGCGGGTTTGAAGGCCGCACTGGACGACAACCGCCGCGCCATCGACGAGGCCAAGACGCTGAATGCGCCCTGCCTGGTCTTGGTGGTCGGCGCGCTGCCCGGCGCGCTCGACGGCAAAGCGGCCTACAAGGACATCGGCCGTGCGCGCGGCGAAGTGCGCGACGGCATCGCCGCCTCGCTGGAGTACGCCCGCGAAGTCGGCATGCCTCTGGCCATCGAACCCTTGCACCCCATGCAAGCAGCCGACCGCGCCTGCATCAACACGCTCGAACATGCACTGGACATTTGCGACGAGCTCGATGCAGGCAAGAGCGGCATGCTGGGCGTGGCGCTGGACATCTATCACGTGTGGTGGGACCCGAAGCTGCAGCAGCAGATCGCCCGCGCCGGCCGCGAGCGCCTGCTGGCGTACCACGTCTGCGACTGGCTCACGCCGACACGCGACTTGCTGTCTGACCGCGGAATGATGGGCGACGGCGTCGTGGAACTCAAGAAAATCCGCGGCTGGGTCGAAGAGGCGGGCTTTGCGGGGTTCAGCGAAGTCGAGATCTTTTCGAACCTCGACTGGTGGCAGCGGAGCGGTGACGAGACGCTCGATGTGTGTATTGAACGGCATAAGAAGGCTGTTTGAATTTTTTTGCCTGTGGGCGCATTCGGGGTCGTGTTCAGGGCTTGTGCAAAGGCCACCGGGTACTCCCCTCCGCGAATGTCCCCCGGGGCTGCGCCCCTCCTCCTTTATTTCGCTGCGCGGAGCACCCGATGCCCTGTGCACCTGGGCACGCTGCTGGTGTTCCGCTGATCAACCACCGTTCTGTCCAACGCACCCGCTGGCGGGGTGCCTTGCGCAGCGAAATAAAGGAGGAGGCCGCAGGCCGGGGGACATTCGCGGAGTAAGGTACCCCGTAGGCGGGTGCGCGCCCCGAAACAGCAGCGCTACGAAAAACAGCCACTTGTGCTGCAATTCGCCCATGGCTACCCTGACCCTCGACGACCTGCGTCGCTATGCAATTGCCCGCACGCTCTTCAAGCCCACCACCCTCCCCGGCGCGATCCGCCAACTCGGCTTTGTTCAGGCAGACCCGATCCGCGCCCCCGCGCGGGCGCAAGACCTGACGCTGCGCCACCGCGTAAAAGACTACCGCGCGGGCGATCTTGAGAGCCGCTACACACGCCTGGCCATCGAGGAAGACTGCCTCGTCAACTACGGCTTTCTTCCGCGCGAGCACCTGGCGTTGATGCATCCTCGCGAACCCAGGCAGCAATGGGACGCGGATACCCGCCGCAAGGCAGCCGATGTGCTGGCCTTCGTGCGCGAGCGCGGGCCGGTGCATCCGCGTGAAGTCGAACAGCACTTTGCACATGGCAGCGTCAAGAACTACTGGGGCGGCTCCAGCAATGCGACGACGCGGCTGCTGGACGGGCTGCACTATCGCGGCATGCTGCGCGTGGTGCGGCGCGACAGCGGCACGCGTGTTTACGAAGCCGTCACGCATGCGCCCGCCGACGAAAGCCCCGCCGGCCGTGCCCAACGCGCCGCCGCGCTCATCGACTTGGTGGTGCGCAAATACGCACCGCTGCCGGCTGCGAGCCTGACGTATCTCGTGCGGCTGCTCGGCTACGGCGCCCCGCATCTGTCGGCGCAGACGCAGGCGGCGCTGCGCCTTGCGCGTGAAGAGCTTGCAAGCTGCCGCATCGACGGCACCACCTGGTACTGGCCGGCCGGCGAGAACCCGGCCTCGCGCCGCCACGCGCCTGATGATGAAGTGCGCCTGCTCGCACCGTTCGACCCCGTGGTGTGGGACCGCCGCCGCTTCGAGCTGCTGTGGGGTTGGACATACAAGTTCGAGGCCTACACGCCGGCGCCCCAGCGGCGATTCGGCTACTACGCACTGCCGCTGCTTTGGCACGACCGAGTCATAGGCTGGGCCAACGTCACTGCACCCGAAGGCCGGCTGCAGC
The DNA here is from genome assembly GCF_037203865.1 of Variovorax sp. CCNWLW186. Classification (NCBI taxonomy): domain Bacteria; kingdom Pseudomonadati; phylum Pseudomonadota; class Betaproteobacteria; order Burkholderiales; family Comamonadaceae; genus Variovorax; species Variovorax sp. CCNWLW186. The sequence goes on from NZ_JBBCBO010000010.1 coordinate 190,524, forward strand.
CTTCGTTCGGCTATGTCGGCCGCAAGCCGCGCGATGCGGCCTTCAGTGCGGCGCTGGACGACGAGCTGCAGCGCATGACGCAGTTCCTCGCCAAGCGCTGAAACGCGGTCGCCTGCACAGAAAATCCCCGCGTCGCGGAAGGTCTGGCGCACCGGCGACAACCCACGCTGCCGCTCGCTCCTAGAATCGCGCCGTCGCCCGGCATGCCGGACGGCAAGCGTTCTCAGGGCGGGGTGAAACTCCCCACCGGCGGTAATGGCGGCTTCTTCGAGAGATGAACCGCACGAGCCCGCGAGCGCCCGCGGCCTGCAACAAACAGGCTGCGGGGTCAGCAGATTTCGGTGCAATTCCGAAGCCGACGGTCACAGTCCGGATGAAAGAGAGCGCGAAAATGCGGGCTGGCCCGCGCGCTTTGCCGTCTCCGGTGCAATGGCGCGTGGTCTGGCGTGCGGTTTCGTGCGCCCTGATTCAGGAAACCTGCTTTCAAGAGGCACACCATGAGTCAGATCAACGACCTTCCCCTTTCCGCCATCAACGCGTCGGGCAATCCGCGCGGCGAGCGCATCGCCTTTGTCGAGGCGCAGTGGCATTCCGACATCGTCCACCAGGCGCGGGACGCCTTTCTTGCCGAAATGGAACGGCTCGGCGTGGCGCGCGACCTCATCGACGTGTTCGATGTACCCGGCGCCTTCGAGATTCCGCTGCACGCCAAACGACTAGCCAACTCGGGCAAGTACGCCGCCATCGTGGGTTGCGCGCTGGTGGTGGACGGCGGCATCTACCGCCACGAGTTCGTGGCCAGCACCGTGGTCAGCACGCTGATGTCGCTGCAGCTCGAAACCGACGTGCCGATTTTCTCGGCCGTGCTCACGCCGCACCATTTCCATGAGCATGTGGAGCATCGCAAGTACTTCCACCGCCACTTTGCCGTCAAGGGCACCGAAGTGGCCGAGGCTTGCGTGAAGACGCTCGAAGGCCTGAAGAAGGTCGACGCGCTGCTGGCCACCGCGTGACAAGCGGCAGGCTGCTGCAGTAATCTGGGCGGATGACTTTTTCATCCGCTCCTTCGAACGACCGCTACACCCTCTACGGTGCGCCCGGTTCCGGCGCCACGCCCGTTCATGCGGCGTTGACGCTGATCGGTGCGCAGGTCGACACCGTCGACGTCTCTCCGTGGGAGGGCGAATCCGAGCGCGAGCGCGTGTCGGGCATCAACCCGATGCGCCAGGTACCCGCGCTGGTGCTGCCTTCGGGCGAGGTCATGACCGAGAGCGCGGCCATCCTGATCTGGCTTGGCGATCGTTATCCGGAGGCGGGGCTTTGCCCCGCGCCCAACGATCCGCTGCGTGCGCGTTATCTGCGCTGGATGGTCTACCTGCCGGCGGCCATCTATTCGCTGTACTGGGTGCGCGACGATCCGGCGCGGCTCACGCCCGCCCCTGCAGCCCAGCCCGCGATGCTCGAACGTTCGGCCGAGCGCATTGCGCACTGCTGGCACCTGATGGACACGCAGATCGACGAACCCGCGCCCTACCTGCTCGGCGAGAAGATCAGCATGCTCGACCTCTACGTGACCGTGCTGTCGCGCTGGACGCCGCATCGAAAGCGCTTCTACCGCGTGGCGCCGCGCATGGCCCAGGTGGTGCGGCGCGTGGACGCCGATCCCCGGCTGGCCGATTTCTGGGCGGAGCGCTTTCCTTTTTCGCTGGACCCGCAGGTGCAGAAAGACTGACGACGACGTATGACCGCACGCACCCCGACCACTGCGTATCCGATGACCATCTTCCACAAGCCCAACTGCAGCACGTCGCGCAACGTGCTGGGCTTGATCCGCGAGAGCGGCGTGGAACCCGAGATCGTTCTCTACCTGGAAACACCGCCATCGAAGAGGAAGCTGCGCGATTTGGCAAAGGCCATGGGCATGGGCGTGCGCGACCTGTTGCGCACGAAGGAAGCGCCTTATGAAGAGCTGAAGCTGGCCGACCCGAAATGGACCGACGACCAGTTGTTCGACTTCATCGTCGCCCACCCCATCTTGCTGCAGCGGCCCATCGTGGTCTCACCGCGCGGCACGCTGATGTGCCGGCCATGGGCGCGCGTGCGCGAGATTTTGCCGACTGCGTAGAGACGCAAGCCCGCGGTTCAGCCGCGCTGCAGCAGTGCAGGCACGCCCGAGGCCAGCATCGCCACGCCAGAGGCTGTCAGCAGCCCCAGCACCAGCTTGCGGAACGCCGCCTCGCTGATGCCGATGTAGAGCCGCGCGCCCAAGAGCACCGGCACCGCGACGGCGAGCGCCACCACGCCCAGCAGCGGCACCATCGAACGGCCGATGCTGCCGGTCGCCAGGTGGATTGCAAACGCCACCAGCAGCATCGAGAGATTGAAGTTCTGGATCACCGCGCGCTGCGTGTCGCGCTGGAAGCCGCGCAAGGTGCACCAGAGCGTGGGAATGGTGCCCGAGAAGCCGCCGATGCCCGCCATGGCGCCGCCGATGGTTCCCGCGATGCCGTCGGCGATTCGTCCGCCGAAGGTCACCTTTGGCAGGTGCTGCGACATCAGCATGGCAGGACACCACAGCACCAGCAGCACGCCGAGGCAAACCTTGAAGAGCACCAGATCGAGGTGCGGCAGCAGCCACACGCCGAAAGGCACGCCGACCAGCCCGCCGAGCACGAAGGGCCACAGCACATGCCTGTCGAAAGCGCGGCGCACCGTGACCGCCGCAATCACCTGGCCGGTGAGCGCGCCGAACAGCGAAAGCACGGCGGCCAGTTGCGGCTCCAGGGTCCAGGCCCAGACCGACATGGCCACCAGGCCGAACGCAAAACCGGACAGGCCCTGCACAAAGCCCGCCAGCACGGCGCCGGCGATCACATACACATACAAGGCCTGCATGCGGCCGATGATATCGACCGCATGCTTACCGCCATGTTGGCGGCGCCCGACGCGTCAGGCCGAGGCCGGCACCAGTGCCGTGCGGCGCACCTTCGTCACATTGAAGGCACTGGCAATCAGCACGCCCTGCACCAGCGCCAGGCCGACGATCACGCTCGTGTACTGGGCATGGTCCATGAGCCGCCCGAACACCAGCGGCGCCAGCGCCTGGCCGATATCGAGGCCCGCATACACCACGCCGTAGACGCGCCCCGTGGCGTTGGGCGGCGTCGATCGCTTGACCAGCAGGTCGCGCGAAGGCCCGGCCACGCCGGACACGAAACCCATCACGCCGAACAGCACCGGCACCAGCACCGGCGGAAACTGCGCAAAGGCCAGCACCAGCGCCACGGCCGCCGCAATGCCGAAGCCCGTTCCCACGATGCGCTCGCAGCGCGACGGATCGGAAGCGAGAAAGCCGCCCGCCACCATGCCGGCCGCGCTGGCCACCATGTACACCGTCAGGCAAACCGCCACCAGCGCCACCGGCACCGCGTGCAGATGGCCCGCCGCCACCGGCGCGAAGGTCTGCACCACGCTGATCACGACGGCATACAAAAAGAAGAAGCCGAAGCACATCCACACGGCCGGAATGCGCAGAAAGTCGAACTCGCCGCCGATGGGCGCGGGCTCGCCGTGGCCGGTGGCTTTTTGCACCGCCTTCACATCGAGCGACAGCACGCTGCGGTAAACCCAGAGCACCAGCAGCACCACGATGGCCAGCGCACCTGCCGATGCCAGCGCCACGCGCCAAGAAAAGGCGATGGCAATCGGCACCACGAAAGCCGGTGCCAGCGCCCAGCCCAAGCTGCCGGTGATGCCGTGCACGCTATACGCATGGCCGAGCCGCGTCGGCGCGACCTTGCGGTTGAAGAGCGTGTAGTCGACCGGGTGGAACACGCCGTTGCCAATGCCGCCCACGATCGCGCACGCCAGCAGCATCCAGTAGCTCTGGGCCATGGCATAGCCGAAAGCCGCCAGCGCCAGCGCCCCAAGCCCCACGAAGAGCACCGGTCGCGGACCGAGCTTGTCGACGATGAAGCCCGAGGCCGCCTGCACGACGCACGAAACCACGAAGAACACCGTCAGCACCGCGCCAAGCTCGGTGTAGCTCACGTTGAACGCGTCCTTCAGCCAGGGGAACAGCGGCGCCAGGATCAGCTGGCTGAAGTGGCTGATGGCATGGGCCAGGCCGACGAGGCCGATCAGCTGGGCATCGCTGCGCAGGTTGGTGGAAGGGGCGGCTGTCGGGGAGGAAGTTGAAGACATGGATTGCTACAAAAAACCGGGCAGGCACCGATGCTATGCCCGCAGGTCGCGGCAGAATGGCGATACAGCGACAACATTTGTCGAAACCATGCCAAGCGCCGTTTCCACCTCTTTTTCAACCGATTCCACAAGCCCGCGCGCCGCTAAGCCACGCGGCCCGAACGTGGCACCGGTCACCAGCGTCGCCTCGCTCACGCCGCACCTCTACGCACCCGACGCGGTGCGTCCGCTGCGCGCCAAGGAACATTTCCTGAGCGCAGACACCTTCGTCGAACTGCATCAGCACCCCTGGCCGCAGCTCACTTTTTCGACCCGCGGCGTGATCCGGCTCAGCACGCAGGACGGCAGCTACATCGTGCCGCCCTCTCGCGCAGTCTGGGTGCCGGCCAACATGCCGCACAGCATCATGCTGATCGAAGATGCCGAGCTGCGCACCGTTTATCTGCATGCCTGGCTCGGCCCGCCGTGGGAAAAGTGCGAGGTGCTCGAAATCAGTCCCTTGCTGCGCGCGCTGATGCTCGCGCTCGACACCACGCCCGATGGCCTGCCGCCTGCCGATCCGCATGCGCCCCAGCGCGAACGCATGATCGCCCCGCTGCTCGTCGACGAGCTGGAGCGTGCCACCCAGATACGCATCGACGTGCCGCTGCCCACCGACAAGCGGCTGCGCCAGCTCTGCGAAGCGCTGCTGCGCAACCCCGCCGACCGGGCCACGCTGGCCGAGCGCGCCGCCGCCATTGGCGCCAGCGAGCGCACGGTGGCGCGGCTCTTTCGCAACCAGCTCGGCATGAGCTGGCAGCAATGGCGGCAGCAGGCCGTGATGGCGCATGCGCTGCCGCTGCTGGCGCGCGGCATGGCCGTGAGCCAGGTGGCCGCGGCCAGCGGCTATGCGACCGACAGCGCGTTCTGCGCCATGTTCAAGGCAGCGACGGGGCGCTCGCCAACCTCGTTCCAGCACCGGAAGCGATCGGCCGCGCTCGCCTGACCCGCTGCAATCGCTTCAGCCGCATGGCGCCGTCATGGCGCTCTGGCAAGATCGGCGGGCCCAAGAAACCACGGACCCGACCGACCTGCCCCATGGCGCCCATTTCCCGATCGCACCGCCCCCTGACCTGGACCGCAGACATCGGCGAGCGCATCCGCTCCCTCTTCTGGCTCAAGGCGATCGGCACCACGGCCTTCACCTGGCTCTTCTTCATCGGCTATTTCCACCTGCTGCGCAACCCGGCGTACCCGGTCACGGTGATGCCGCTCACGGCGCTGGACCACCTGATACCGTTCCAGCCCTACACGCTGGGCGCCTACCTCTCGCTCTGGTTCTACGTTGGCATTGCGCCTGGACTGCAACTGGGCTTTCGGGAACTGGTGGTCTACGGACTGTGGATCGGCGCGCTGTGCCTCACGGGCTTGGGCCTCTTCTACTTCTGGCCCACGCAAATACCGCCGCTCACCATCGACGTGTCGGGCTACCCGGGCTTTGCGATGCTGCAGGGTGTGGATGCCGCGGGCAACGCCTGCCCCTCGATGCACGTGGCCGTGGCCATCTTCACGGCCATACGCCTGGACCACGTGCTGCGCGAGGCGCGCACGCCAGTCTTTCTGCGTGTGGTCAACTGGATCTGGTTTGCCGCCATTGCCTACTCGACACTGGCCGTGAAGCAGCACGTGGTGCTCGACGCAGTGGCCGGCGCGCTGCTGGGAACGGCCTTTGCGCTCCCCTCCCTGCGATGGCGGCCGGCCTACCGGAACCGGCCGACTACTTTGGTGGGAGCGGATATCATTGGCCATCACTGACCCACACGCCGAGCGAGGAAGGGGTCGATCCCATGGAGCACCCTGAGGGGTGGCGATCGATCAGCGGCCGGCACACGACAACAGGCATCGCACGATGAGTTCGCTGAAGGAATTGCAGGACCTGATCCACGAGAAGTACGGTATCGAACCGTCGAAGCTCGATCCCAACGCATCGATGCGCGAAACCGGCGGACTCGACTCGCTCGCACTGGCCGAGTTCCTGTTTGCCATCGAAGACCACTTCGGCATCACCATGCCCGACGACGACGCGAACATCGACACGCTGGGCGAACTGGCGCTGCTCGTCGACAAGGTCAGGGCCGCGAAGGCAGCGTGAACCACGAGGTCTGCGTTACCGGCCTGGGCGTCATGGCGCCGCACGGCGGCGAGCCCGATGCGCTGTTCCAGGCGCTGCAGGATGGCCAGTCGGCCATTCGCCCGATCTTTCCCGACCTGCCCAAGCCGGCCGCCGCGGCCACCGTGGCTTTCGACGAAACACGCTGGTTCACCAAGCTGCAGCTCGCCGGCGTCGACCGCGTCAGCCAGCTCGCGGTAGCGGCCGCCGACCTCGCGCTGCAGGATGCGGGCTTCGACCGTGCAGACGCCGACCCGGAGCGCATCGGCGTCTACGCCGGCTGCGGCATGGGCGGCGCCGCGGCGCTCGAGGCGGCCTACCGCGGTGGCATGCGCGTGCCGCCGCTCACCATTCCGGCCTTCATGCCCAACGCTCCCGCGGCGCACGTGGCCATGCGCAACGGCGTGCAGGGGCCGGTGCTCACCTATTCGGTCGCCTGCGCCTCGTCGTCGGTGGCCATTGCCGAAGCCGCCAAGGCCATTCAACGCGGCGAAGTCGACCTGGCGATTGCCGGCGGCAGCGAGGCACTCATCGTGCCGGGCGTCGTGCTGGCATGGCAGGCCATGCAGACGCTGGCCACCTTCCAGCCCGGCGAAGCAGCCGGCGCCGTACGCCCCTTCGCGGCCGACCGCAACGGGTTTGCGCTCGGCGAGGGCGCGGCGTTCGTCGTGCTCGAATCGGCCGAGCGCGCCCGCCGCCGCGGCGCCCGCAGCTACGCCACGCTCGCGGGCTGGGGCCTCAGCAGCGACGCGACGCACCTCACCAAGCCCGACGCCCCCGGGCAGGCCCGTGCATTGCGCGCCGCCCTGCGCCAAGCCGGCCTGCAGCCGCGCGACGTGGGCTACTGCAACGCCCACGGCACGGCCACGCGCATCGGCGACGTGGTCGAGCGCAATGCGCTCGCGGAGGTCTGGGGCGACGACCTCGAACATCTGCGCGTCAGCTCCACCAAGGCGCTGCACGGGCACATGCTCGGCGCCGCCGGTGCGGTCGAGGCCGTCATCACCGTGCTTGCGCTGCATCGAGGCCAGCTGCCGCCCAACGCGCACTGCAGCGAGATCGATCCCGCTTGCAGCCTGAACCTGGTCAAGCCCGGCGAAACCGCCGCGCCTGAACTCCAGGCCGCCGTCAGCAACTCGTTCGCTTTCGGCGGGACCAACTCGGTGCTGCTCTTTCGCAGGGCGTAGCGCGAGCGGCTGCAGCGCACGGCGCCGGGGGTAAGCTGACGCCGGAACAGAGTGCCCCTCCTTATTCATGAATCCGGCAGCCTCCCCCTCTTCTTCTTCTTCCCTGCGCCAACGCCTCTCGCGCTGGGTTCCCTGCCTCGCCTGGCCGCGCCCCTCGGCTGCGCTGCTGCGCAACGAGGCCATGGCGGGCATTACCGTGGCGCTGATGGTCATTCCCCAAGGCGTGGCTTACGCCGCCCTGGCGGGCATGCCGCTGGTCACCGGTGTTTACGCGGCGCTCTTCCCGGCGCTTGTCGCGGTGATCTTCAGTTCGTCGCAGCGGCTGTCGGTCGGGCCCACGGCGCTCACGAGCCTGCTGGTGGGCGCATCGCTTGCGCCGCTGGCGGTGCCCGGCAGTTCCGAATGGGTGGCGATGGCGGTGTGGCTCACATTGATTTCGGGTGCCATCCAGGTCGTGCTGGGCGCCGGGCGTTTCGGCTGGCTGCTGCGGCTGGTGAATTCGCCGGTGCTCATCGGCTTTACGCAAGGTGCCGCGGTGCTCATCGCCATTTCGCAATTGCCGGCGCTGCTGGGCTTCACCGGGCGCACCATTCCGCAGGTGCTGCAGGGCGGCCCGCCGCCCGACCTGGTGGCCGTTGCCTTCGGGCTCGGCAGCATTGCAGTGCTGTGGCTCGGCAAGCGCCTGGCGCCGCGCTTCCCCACCACCATGGCGCTGGTGGCTGGAGCCGCGGCCATCAGCTGGGCGCTCAACTACGCATTGCGTGGCGGCGCGGTGGTGGGCAGCCTGCCCTCGGGCCTGCCTTCGTTCTATTGGCCGGGAGTTCTGCCGCCAGCAACGCTCGGCGCACTCGTGCTGCCGGCGCTGATGATCACGCTGGTGAGCTTTCTCGAGACCGCATCGAGCGCCAAGGTCGACAACGCGCGCGCCGGCACGCTCTGGAACGAGAACCAGGATCTCATCGGCCAAGGCTTGGCCAAGCTGGCCTCGGGCTTCTCCGGCGCCTTTCCCACCAGCTCGTCGTTCTCGCGCTCGGCCATCACGCTGTATGCGGGCGCGCAGACCGGGTGGGCGACGCTGTTCAGCGTGGCGGTGGTGGCCGGCGCCTTGCTGTGGCTGATGCCGCTGCTCTATCACGTGCCGCAGGCGGTGCTGGCGGCGGTGGTGGTCACGGCCATTCTCGGGCTGGTCAAGCCGGCGAGCTTTGCCGCGCTCTGGCGCGTGTCGCGCATCGAGGCGGGCATTGCGTTCGGTACCTTCGTGCTGACGATTGCCACGGCGCCCAGCATCTACTGGGGCGTGCTCGGCGGGCTGCTCGCGAGCCTGGCGCACTACATGTACCGCCACCTGCATCCGCGCATCATCGAAGTGGGCCTGCACCCCGACGGCAGCCTGCGCGACCGCAATCTCTGGAAACTGCCGCCCCTGGCGCCGCATCTGTACGCGCTGCGCATGGATGCCGAGCTCGACTTCGCATCGGCCTCCACGCTCGAGCGCGCGCTCACGGTCGCGCTGGCCGAGCGGCCTGACCTGACGGACGTGTGCCTCTTCGCCCAGCCCATCAATCGCATAGACATTACGGGGGCCGAAGTGTTCGGCTCCATCCGGCGAATGATGGAAGCCAAGGGCGTGCGGCTGCATCTGAGCGGGCTGAAGCTGCCCGCGATGCAGGTGCTGGAGCGTGCTGGACTGCTCGCGCCCGGGCCGATGCTCTTCAGCTACCGCACCGATTCAGAGGCACTGGCGGCGCTGACGCAGGCCGCCGAAGCTGTGCCTCCCGCGCCGGTACAGGGCGAGGCCGTCGCCTGACAGGCGGCACTTCTTGCAATGAAAACCGCCATCGAAGAACTGATCGCGTTTCGCGCCGTGGTGGACACCGGCTCCATCACCGCGGCCGCGGAACAGCTCTCGCAGACGGTGTCGGGCATCAGCCGCGCGCTGAGCCGGCTCGAGCAGAAGCTGGAAACCACGCTGCTGCGGCGAACCACGCGGCGGCTTGAACTCACGGAAGAAGGCGCCGCCTTCCTGCTGCACACGCGCGCCATCCTCGACGCCATCGACGAAGCGGAAGAGCAGCTTGCCGCGCGCCGCCAGCAGCCCGCCGGACGCTTGCGGGTGAACGCGGCCTCACCCTTCATGCTGCACGCCATCGTGCCGCTGGTGCCGGAGTTCCGGCGGCTGTTTCCGCAGATCAGCCTGGAGCTCGACACCGACGACCTGCCCATCGACCTGCTGGAGCGCCGCACCGACATCGCGATCCGCATCGGGCCGCTGCGCGACTCCACGCTGCACGCCCGCCCGCTCGGCACGCACAGGCTGCGCGTGCTCGCAAGCCCGGCCTACCTGGAAGCGCACGGAAAGCCGCGCAAGGTGGCAGACCTGGGCGGCCACGCACTGCTGGGTTTTACGCAGCCCGAATCGCTCAACCGCTGGCCGCTGCGCAGCGTGCATGGCGACGAGTGGACCATCACGCCCACGCTCGCCGCATCGAGCGGTGAAACGCTGCGGCAGTTGGCCCTGGCGGGCACGGGCATCGTCTGCCTGTCGGACTTCATGACCGGCGCCGACCGCGCGAGCGGCGCGCTGGTGCAGGTGCTGGCCAAGGAAACGGTCGACGTGCGCCAACCGGTCAATGCGGTGTACTACCGCAACACGCAGCTGTCGGCGCGGATCACTTCGTTCCTGGATTTTCTTTCGCAGCGCATGGGCTGACGAGGCTCAGCGCGCCGCGACAAAGGGCTCGACCGAGGCCGACTTGATCTCGTAGCCGCTCACGCCCATGTCCGCCGAGGAATAACGCGCCGCCTTCAGCAGCCCGCTGACGCGCACTGTGTCCATCGCATGCAGGCCCTTCACCGTATCGGACGCGATCACGTGCACGATCTGGTTGGCGGGCGGCGGCGGGGTGTGGATGCAGGCACCGAAATACGGCACCAGCAAGAACTCGCGAATACCGCCCTGCGTGTTGTCCAGCGGCACCACAAAGCCCGAGAGCCGCGCGGCGGTGCCGTCGAGCGCCACGTTGACCGGCGCGTTGTCCCAGACGGCCCGCATCTCGTCGAGCATCTGCACCGCGCGCGGATCGTTGTCGCGCAGCGATTCCAGGCTGATGTTGCGGTAGCGCTTTGTCGGGTCCCAGTCCTTGGGAACGAGCTCTTCCCACTTGAGCTCCTGCACCGCGCCGATTGCAGCCGGGCTGCCCTCGGAAGCCGGCCCGCACCCCGTCAGGGCCAATGCGGCCAGGGCAAGCAGCAAAGCCGGCAAGGCGCGGCAAAAGAGGGCTCTCATGGCGCCTATTGTGCTTGCGGCCCGTGTCAGGCAGCTTAGCGGGGCCTTAATGAAGGAGACAAATTGCCCACCGGCCGGCAGAATCTCGCGACCACGACTCCGAGGAGATCCGGCATGGCAGCGACAGGATGGCTGGGACTCACGTCCCTTGGCATTGTTCATACCGCGATCAGCCTGATCGCCGTGATCGCGGGGCTGATCGCCCTGTTCCGCTACAAGGAAATCACGCTGCGCACCGGCTGGGGCCGGATCTTCGTGTGGACCACCGTGCTGACTTGCCTGACGGGCTTCGGCATCTTCCAGCACGGCGGCTTCGGCAAGCCGCATGCACTTGGCATCCTCACGCTCGCAGCGCTCGCCCTAGGGGCGGCCGCCGGGCGCGGCGCCTTCTTCGGCCAGGCGTCTCGCTACATCGAAGCCGCGGCCTTTTCGGCAAGCTTCCTGTTCCACTGGATTCCGGCTTTTACCGAAACCCTGACGCGCCTGCCGCTGGGCGCCCCGCTGTTGCCGAACGCCGATGCGCCTGAGCTCAAGGCGATCACCGCGGTGCTCGGCGCGCTGTACCTGATCGGCGTGACGCTGCAGGTCAAGCGGCTGCGCGGCGGCAAGCCGGTCAGTCCCGCACCGGCCCGCGCAGGTTCTTGATCTGCGAGCGCTGGCTCTTGCCTTCGAGCCGGCGCTGCTTCGAGCCGTAGGTGGGCTTGGTGGGGCGCCGCACGCGCGGCGGCGTGGCCACGCTATCGACCACGGCCTGCAGGCGCGCCAGAGCGTCGGCGCGGTTCATCTCCTGTGTGCGGTGCTGCTGCGCCTTCAGCACGAAAACGCCCTCCTGCGTGATGCGGCTGTCGCGCAGCGCGAGCAGCCTCTCCTTCACGTCGGCGGGCAGCGAACTCGCGTGGATGTCGTAGCGCAGGTGCACCGCGCTCGACACCTTGTTGACGTTCTGCCCACCCGCGCCCTGCGCCCGGATGGCGCTGATCTCGACCTCGTCGGGGTCGATCAGGATGGGTGGGCGGAGCATGCCCGCAAGTGTGCCTTCAAACCCGTTCGAATATGGCCGCGATGCCTTGGCCGCCGCCGATGCACATCGTCACCAGCGCGTAGCGGCCGCCCGTGCGGTGCAGCTCGGCAATCGCCTTGGTGGTGATGATCGCGCCGGTCGCGCCCACCGGATGCCCGAGCGAAATGCCCGAGCCGTTGGGGTTGACCTTGGCCGGATCGAAGCCCAGCTCCTTGATGACCGCGCAGGCCTGCGCCGCAAAGGCCTCGTTCGACTCGATCACGTCGAAATCGCCCACCTTCAGCCCGGTGCGCTCCAGCACCTTGCGCGTGGCGGGCACCGGACCGATGCCCATGTACGCGGGCTCCACGCCGGCGTGCGCGTAGCCGACCAGGCGCGCCAGCGGCTTGAGGCCCAGCGCCTTCACGCGGCCGCCTTCGGCCAGCACCACGGCGGCGGCGCCGTCGTTGATGCCCGAGGCATTGCCGGCGGTCACGAGGCCGTCCTTCTTGAAGGCGGGCTTCATCTTCGAGAGCGTATCGACGCTGGTGTCGGCGCGCACGTGCTCGTCGGTGTCGAACAGCACGACGCCCTTACGCGTCTTGACCTCCACCGGAACGATCTGTTCCTTGAAGCGGCCCGCGGCAATGGCGGCGGCGGCGCGCTGCTGGCTGGCCACGGCCAGCTCGTCCATCTGCTCGCGCGTGATGCCGTAGCGCGCGGCCACGTTCTCGGCGGTGATGCCCATGTGGATCTTCTCCCACGGGTCATGCAGGATGCCGAGCATGTAGTCGACCAGCACTGCGTCGCCCATGCGCGCGCCGTAGCGGGCCGAGGTGTCGAAGTACGGGCCACGGCTCATCGACTCCGAGCCGCCGCCAATGGCGATGTCGCAGTCGCCCAGCGCAATGGCCTGCGCCGCCGACACGATGGCCTGCAGGCCCGAGCCGCAAAGGCGGTTGACGTTGAAGGCCGGAGTCTCGATGGGGCAGCCCGCGTCGATGGCTGCCACGCGGCTCAGGTAGGCGTCCTTCACGTCGGTGGGAATCACATTGCCCATCACCACGTGGCCGATGGCATCGGCCGCGACGCCGCTGCGCTCGATGGCCGCCTTGACGGCAGTGGTGGCCAGCTGGGTGTTGGGCACATCCTTCAGCGAGCCGCCGAAGGTGCCGATGGCGGTGCGGGCGGTGCCGACCACGAAGATGTCGCGTTGGGTCATGGGATGGGTCTCCTGGATTGGAAAAGATTCGTTTGGGCGGGCGCTCACCGGGTCTTTACCGCGGCGGGCTTTCGGCGCGCGCCGGCGGCCGGGCGATGCAGTACGCCATTCAACAGCAGTTCGATGCCCTGGTCGGCAATCTGGTCGGGCGTGAGGTCGCCGTCGGAGCGGTACCAGCGGCCGATCCAGCTGAGCGCGCCGGCCAGCATGAAAGCCGCCATCTTCGGATCGCAGGGAGCGAGCGAGCCCTCGGCCACGCCTTCCGCGATGAGCCGGCGAAACTGCCCGTCGATACCGGCCTTGAGGCCGCGCAGCTCCTTTTTCAGCGGATCTGGCAGCGGGTCTTCGCCGATGCGGATCACACACATGCCGAAGTCCTGCGTCACCACGCTCGAGTAGATGCGCATGCAGGCCTTGAGCTGGTCGATGGCGCTGCCGCCCGCGGCGCGCACCTCGTCGATGCCGGCCTGCATGAGGTCGAGCGCAATCTTCACGCACTCCAGCAGGATCTGGTCCTTGCTCTCGACGTAGTAGTAGACGGTGGGCTTGCTGACATTGAGCCGCTCGGCAATGTCGTCGAGCGAGGTGGCATGGAAGCCGCGCTCGTTGAAGAGCTGCGCGGCCGTCTGCAGCACGGCGTTGCGTTTGAGCTCGCGCTGCTGCGCGCGCTTGTCCGCGGGCTCCCAGGGAGAAGCCGTGGAGGATGCGATGAGGGCTGGGCGGGGCATGGGGTTTGTGCGGGCGGGGAAAGTCCTGATGCCGCGCGATGCGGCGAACTGTGACATTACCCGCCAGTAGGAATTTTACGGGCCAGTAGCTTTTCTGCCCCTGGACACAAACCCTGACCCTATCCCAACGCTGCGAGCCATGCCTGACGAGCCCTCACGGGACGCCTCTCCCGCCTCTGCCTCCACCGTGCTGCAGGTCGAGGCGTTGACGCTCTCGTTCGGCGGCGTGAAGGCGCTGACGAACGTGGGCTTCGGCGTGGCCGCGGGCTCGATCACCGCGGTGATCGGCCCCAATGGCGCGGGCAAGACATCGCTCTTCAACACCATATCGGGCTTCTACAAGCCCGCGCAGGGCCGCGTGCTGTTCGAGGGCGAGGACATCACCCGCCTGCCCGCACCCAAGCGGGCGGCGCTCGGGCTGGCGCGCAGCTTCCAGAACATTGCGCTCTTCCGCGGCATGACGGTGCTCGACAACATCAAGCTCGGCCGGCATGCACACCTGAAGACCAATGTGTTCGACGCCCTCTGCTACCTGGGCCGGGCGCGGCGCGAAGAGGCCGAGCTGCGCCGCGACGTGGAAGAACGGATCATCGACTTCCTCGAGATCGACCACATCCGCCACGCCTCCGTGGCCGCCCTGCCCTACGGTTTGCAAAAGCGCGTGGAAATGGCGCGCGCACTGGCAATGCAGCCCAAGGTGCTGATGCTCGACGAGCCGGTGGCCGGCATGAACCGCGAAGAGACGGAAGACATGGCGCGCTTCATCCTCGACGTGCGTCGTGAGTGGGGCGTCACGGTGCTGATGGTCGAGCACGACATGGGCATGGTGATGGACCTGTCGGACCACGTGGTGGTGCTCAACTTCGGCCAGGTCATCGCGCAGGGCACGCCGGCGCAGGTGCAGGCCGACCCCGAAGTGATTCGCGCCTACCTGGGCGCGGGCGATGTCGGCGAGCTGCGGCGCAAGCTGCGCGGCGAGTCCATGGCGCAGGCGGCCGCATGATGGATTGGGCCTATCTCTTCGAAATCGCGCTCACGGGCATCGCGGGCGGCGGCCTCTATGCATTGGCCGCGCTGGCCTTCGTGCTGGTCTACAAGGCCACGCGCGTGGTCAACATCGCCATCGGCGAGATGCTGATGGTCGGCGCGTACCTGTTCTTTGCTTTCGCCGCGAGCTTCTCGCTGCCGATCTGGCTCGCGGTGCTTGGCTCGGTGATCGGCACAGGGCTGCTGGGCGCGGTGATCGAACGCACCATGATCCGGCCGCTCCTGGGCGAGCCGCCGATTTCGGTGTTCATGGTCACGGTCGGGCTCGCGTCCATCCTGGTGGGGCTGGTGGAGATCATCTGGACCGCCGACCAGCGCCGGCTGCCGGAGTTCCTGCCCAACGCACCGGTGATGATCGGCGACGCGTTCCTCGCCCCCAAGATTGCCTATGGCGCTCTGATTGCCGTGGTGCTGATCGGGCTGGTGCTGCTGCTGTTCCGCTTCTGGCGCGGGGGCGTGGCGCTGCGAGCCACGGCATCGGACCAGGCCGCGGCGTACTCGATGGGCATCAACGTACCTCGCGTGTTCTCGCTCGCATGGGTGTCCTCGGCCATGATCGCCGCAGTGGCCGGCATCATCGTCGGCGCCATCGGCGGCATCTCCTCGTCGATGGGCGTGTTCGGGTTGTCGGTGCTGGTGGTGGTGATCGTAGGCGGGCTCGACAGCGTGCTGGGCGCGCTGGTCGGCGGCCTGTTCATCGGATTGGTGGAGGCGCTCGCGGGCTCGTATCTCGGCGGCGAGTACAAGCTTCTCGCAACCTTCATCGTGCTGGTGCTCGTGCTGATGGTGCGGCCCTATGGGCTGTTCGGCACGCATGAGATCGAGAGGCTTTGAGATGGCTCTCTCTTTTGCACGCTGGAACGTGGTTAGGGCTTGTTGTTCAGGGTGCGCCCCCGCCGACGGGGTACCTTTCTCCGCGAATGTCCCCCGGCCTGCGGCCTCCTCCTTTATTTCGCTGCGCAAG